>PMOM01000138.1 GCA_003161535.1 Caulobacteraceae bacterium
GATTTTCCTTGCAACCTCGCGATTGGAATGGAAGGTCTGTGAAAATGAAAATCAAGATTGATCAATTTAATCAATATGACGAATGACTGGATGGATGCTCAGGCCGCGATGGATCGCCTCGGGGTCAAACCCCAGACACTTTACGCCTATGTCAGCCGGGGCCGCGTACAGGCGGAGTCCGACCCCGACGAGCGCAGACGCAGCCGTTACCGGGCCAGCGACATCGCCGCCCTGGCCACCCGCAAGGCTCGCGGCCGCAGGGCCGCCGATGTCGCCGCCGCCGCCATTGCCTGGGGTGAACCGGTCCTCGCCTCGGCGATCACCACGGTGGTCGACGGCCGGCTTTACTATCGTGGCCGCGACGCCGTGCGGCTGGCCGAAACCGAAACCCTGGAAAGCGTCGCGCGCCTGCTGCGGGGCGGCCAGGGCGCGGCTTTGCGGCGCACAATGCGCGATCCGCCGCCCCCCGATCCAACCATGCGCGGACGGATGTTCGCCGCCTTGGCGGCGCGCGCCGCCCACGATCCGCCGGCGCGGGGCCGCTCGACGGCGGATCTGGCGGTGGAAGCGGCCACGCTGCTTGATGTCGTCGCCGACGCCGTGGCCGGAGTCACCGCCGGCGGCCCTATCCACGAACGCCTGGGCCGGGCCTGGAGGTGCGGCAGGCGCGGCATGGATCTCATCCGCCGCGGCCTGGTGCTGCTCGCCGACCACGAGCTGAACGCCTCGACCTTCGCCGCCCGCGTGGCGGCGTCCACCGGCGCTTCACTCTCGGCGGCGGCGCTGTCGGGCCTGGCGACTCTGTCGGGGCCCTTGCATGGCGGCATGGCGGGACGGGTGACTCGGCTTGCGGAGGACGCGAGACGCTCGGGGCCGCACGACGCCGTGGCCGCCCATTTGGCCTTTCGTGTTCCGGCCCCCGGTTTTGGCCATCCCCTCTATCCCCGCGGCGACCCGCGCGCCCGGGCCCTGCTGGGGGCATTCGAAATGACGCCGCCTTTGGAGGCTCTGCGCTTGGCCGTCGAAGAGGCCACCGGCGAGCGGGACAACGTCGATTTTGCTCTGGCCGCCCTCGCCGAAACCCTCGAACTGCCGCCGGACGCGCCCTTCGCCCTCTTCGCCGTCGCCCGCTGCTCGGGCTGGTTGGCCCACGCCATGGAGCAGACCGCCGACGGCGCCCTCATTCGGCCTCGCGCGCGCTACACGGGCGTCGCGCCCACCGACTAGCCGCGCGGCCTATCGCGGCGGCAGGGCGGCGGCGGCGGCCGACAGCTCGGCATACTGGCCGCCCTTGCGATAGCGATAGAGGTAGGTGGGGATGATCGGTTCCAGGGCGGACCCGGTCACGCCCAGGTCGCCCAGACCCAGAGCGCCCGGGGCGACAACATTATTCGCGCGCAAGGATTGGACCTGGTCGGAGGTGATTGGCGGCGGCAGGGACGCGGCGGCCATCAAGTCGCCGACCAAACCCAGCAGTCGGGCCACGGGGAAGGGAATGGGCGCCAGAAGGCGACGGCGACCGATCTGTTCCAGCAAAAGCGACATCAGCATNNATCTGTTCCAGCAAAAGCGACATGAGCATCTTGAAGCTATAGATTTCCGGGCCGCCCAACTCGTAGACGCGGGCGCGGGCCGATGGATCACGGATCGCTTGGCTGACCGCTTCGGCGACGTCGGCGACGAACACCGGCTGCAAGAGCGTCTGGCCGCCGCCGATCAGCGGCAGAACCGGCGAGATGGCGGCCATGGCGGCGAACCGATTGAAGAAATGGTCGTCCGGTCCAAACACCACAGACGGGCGAAGGATCACCGCGGATGAGATTTCCTCGCGCACCGCCGCCTCGCCCGCAGCCTTTGAGCGCGCGAAGCGGGAAGCCCCCGCCTGATCGGCGCCGATCGCGGAAATCTGCACGAAGCGGTCAATGCCCCTCGCCGCCGCCTCGCGCGCGATGGTGCGCGCACCGTCAATGTGCAGGGCATCGAAAGTTTGGCGGCCCGATTCGTAGAGCACGGCCACCGCGTTTACGCAGGCCTCCGCGCCGTCGAGCGCGCGGGCTACGGAGGCTTGGTTGCGAATATTGGCTTGCACGACCTCGATCTGGCCGACGTCGCCCAGCATGGGTAGCCGATAGCCGCGGCCCGGCTGGCGGACTGCCACGCGCACCCTAGATCCATGCTTGGCCAGGGATCGGACGATTTGGGCGCCAATAAAGCCCGAGCCGCCGAACACCGTCACCAGGCCCTTCATATCGGCTCCTTCGCCCGTCGCGCCCAGGCGGCGCCGCGGCCGCCTGCGATAGACGACGGCCCACCGGCGCGCAACGCCGCTCCATTGACGTCTCAGAGTGGGCGCCCTAAGCCTCGCCGGCTCGCGCGCTCGGGCTTGCTTGTATCCCTTTCCGGCGAGCCCAGGTGGCGGAATTGGTAGACGCGCTGGCTTCAGGTGCCAGTGGCTTAACGGCCGTGAAGGTTCGAGTCCTTTCCTGGGCACCAGGCCGTTCCTGGCGTCGCCCCTTCCAACGAAGGCATGACGTGCGCGCCGGTCTGCTTGTCGATCGCCGATCAAGCCACTAAGTCTCGGCCCCCCGTTTGATGCGGGCTCAGCTTGTCTTCCTCGTGTTCGGAGCGATCGAACCTCTTGCCTCATCACCTGCACCTTGGCGATCTGCCCGATGGGGTGTTCGAAGGGGTCGCTTCGCTGGCCATCGACACCGAAACCATGGGGCTGCGGCTCGGTCGCGATCCGCTCTGCGTCGTGCAGGTTCGCGGGCCGCAGGGCGAGGCCCATGTCGTGCAATTTCGGCGCCCAGCGTACGACGCGCCCAATCTGAAGCGGCTGCTTGTCGATCCCAAGGTGCTGAAGATATTTCACTTCGGTCGTTTCGATATCGCCATGTTCCAGCTTCATCTTGGGGTGGTCACGGCGCCGGTCTATTGCACCAAGATCGCTTCTCGGCTGGCGCGCACCTATACCGATCGGCATGGCTTGAAGGACGTCACCCGCGAACTTCTGGGTGTTGAGGTTTCCAAGGCCCAGCAGAGCTCCGATTGGGGCGCCGCCCAACTTTCGCCCGACCAATTGGCCTATGCCGCTTCCGACGTGGAAAATCTTCACGCCCTGAAGGCCAAGCTCGATGAAATGCTGATCCGGGAAGGGCGCATGACCTTGGCGCAGGCCTGTTTCGACTTCCTCCCGGCCCGGGCCGCACTCGATGTCGCCGGTTGGGAAGAGGTTGATATCTTCGCTCATGGCTGACCTGACGCATGGCGATCGCCGGGGCGAGACGACGCCGCGCGAAACCCGATCAAGCCGACCGGATTTGCCGCCTCGCGGCAAGGCCAGGGCGCACAGCCGGCTGGTGCGTTTCCTGCGTTGGGCGCTGCCGATGACCATGGTCGGCATCATCGGGGTGCTGGCGGGCCTNNATCCGCATGGTCAATCCGCACTTCTTCGGACGCGACAACCAGGGCCGGGCCTACACCCTGGGCGCGAGCCAGGCGGCCCGGGACGAACAGTCAATTCAAAAGGTCATTCTTCGCAACCCCTCCGTGACCCTGGACGTCAACGGCGCCAGTCCTTCGACGCTGACGGCCGATACCGGAATTTACCACGAGGACAGCCGCCTGCTGATATTGCGTGGACACGTCCGCGCCAACGACGCCAAGACCTCGCGCTTCGCCACCGACGAGGCGGTGGTCGATACCCGCACCGGCGTGGTGAGCGGGCCCGCCGCCCTGGCTAGCCAGACCCCCATCGGCGATGTGCGTTCCAAGAGCTTCAATGTCTACGACAAGGGCGACCGGGTGGTCTTCAAGGGCGGCGTTCACGCGCGCCTAAATCAGCACTAAGAGTGAATCGGCTTTAGGAGTAAGCAGAGCCATCTGGGCGCTGCGTGGAAGGTTGAGCGCATGATGCGACGGACGGCCATGACCGGCGGGGCGGCGGCGTTGACCATCGCCTCGTCGCTGTTGGCGCTTTGCGCCGGCGCCCCCGTCCGGGCCCAGGTGGACACCAAGTCAACGGCGCCCATCGACGTCACCGCCAACGAGGCCGAGGTGGTCAATTCAAAGTGCGTGGTCATCTGGCGCGGCGCCGCCGAGGCGCTCCAGGACCATACCAGGCTGCGCGCCGACACCATCAGCGTCTATGCCCATCCCAAGGCCGCGAGCGCGGGCGGCCAGGCGGCCTGCGGGGGGACCGATCGCATAGAAGCCGAAGGCCATGTGTTCTATGTCACGCCTCAGCAGAACGCCCGCGGCGACCACGCCGTCTATTCGGCCGCAGCCGACCAGATCGTCCTCACCGGCCATGTCATCGTGGTCCAGGGCGCCGATGTCGCCCGCGGCGACAAGCTGACGATCCATGTCTCGACCCGCGAAGCCAAGATGGAATCCAACGTGACCGGGGCGGGCAGGACCGGGCGTGTGCGCGGCGTCTTCTACCCCGAAAAGAGCACCGAGACCGCCGCCCCGGCGGGGCCATGAAGCGCGGAATGACCGACGTCG
>PMOM01000088.1:0-132 GCA_003161535.1 Caulobacteraceae bacterium
CCGAAGGTGGTGGAGGGGGCGGCTGCGTCGATTTCATAAGAGCTAATCCCGCTCCTACCTCCGGAGTGTCATATCCCCCTGCGTCATCCGCGTCTTCACGGTGAACACCCCGTCGCCGCTGAGCACCCCGCC
>PMOM01000088.1:156-2591 GCA_003161535.1 Caulobacteraceae bacterium
ACCCAGCGGGTGAAGCCGTCGCCGATGAAGGCGGCGTTGGCCGCGGCGGCCAGACGCGCGTGGGCCGCCGGGTCCTCGGCGATCAGGGAGACGATGAATTGCGGGCTGTGCGCGTTGAACAGGGCGATGGCGGCGGCGAGATCCTCCACGATGGTCAGCCAGACATCCGGCGTCTCCTCCCACTCCCACTCGCGGGCCAGATCGTGGCCAGCGCCCGGGTGAACGCGTCCGTCGCATAGGGCGTCGCGAAACAGCGGGGCGAGATCGGCCTCGCGCGATCGGACGATGCAGCAGACGTTCAGGGTATTGCACACCTTGCGGTCGATGGAGGCCCGCACCGCGGCGGCGAATCTTCCGGCGTCCGCCGTTTCGTCGGCGATCAGCCACGCGCCGCCCGCGCCATGCAGGCTGGCCGGCGTGCCCGCCTGTCGGGCGACGGCGCCAAGCTGGGCGACCGCCGGACCCGAACCGCGCGCCACCGCCAATGACAGGCGCGGATCGGAAAACAGCGCCCAGCCGGCGGCCCGATCGGCGCTCTCCAAGAGGACGGCGGCGCCCGGCGGCAGACCGGCGGCGGTCAGCGCCGGCTCCAAGGCGTGCGCGGCGATCGCCCGTGCGGTCCTGAGCGCGTCGGAGCCGATGCGAAAGACGGCGCTATTGCCGCCCCGGATCACGCCCGCGGCGTCGGCGAAGACATTCGGCCGCCCCTCGAACACGAAGCCGACCACGCCGAGCGGCGCGGCGATCTGCTCCACCGACCAGCCGGCGTGGTCCACCTTCTCGATCAGGCGCCCGCGGCCGCCGGGCGCGTCGCGCCAGGCGCGCAGGCCGGCGATCATTTCGTGGCGCATGTCCTCGCTCACCGCCAGGCGCGTCGTCGAGCGGCCCTTGGTCTTGGCGTCGCGGAGGTCCTGCTTGTTGGCCGCCGCGATCGCGCGCCATCGCGCGTCGGAGTCCAGATGGCGGGCGAAACAGTCGAAGAAGGCGCTGATCTGATCGTCGCCGACGCCCCCGAGGGCCTCGAACGCCGAGACCGCGCGGTCGACGGCGGCCGCGGCGATGTCGTGGGCGGCGCGCGGAATATGCAGGAGGGCGCCCGTATCCTGGATCACCAGCAATCGGTCGCCNNGCCTTGAAGGCGCGCGCCAGCTCGTCGGAGACGAAGGCGAGCTTGTCGCCGCCCCAGACGATGGGCATGCCGGCCTTCAAGGCATCGAGCGGGTGGAACATCAGGCGTCTTTAGCGCAAATGGCGGACCTGCGCCCCGTTTGACCGACCTGGAGCACCCGCATGCAGACCCGCGCCGCCGTCGCCTGGAAAGCGGGCGATCCACTGGAGATCGAAACGGTGGACCTGGAGGGGCCCCGCGCCGGCGAAGTGCTGGTGGAGATCAAGGCCACCGGCATCTGCCATACCGATGAATTCACCCGCTCGGGCGGCGATCCGGAGGGGGTGTTTCCGGCCATCCTCGGCCACGAGGGCGCCGGGGTGGTGCTGGAGGTCGGCGCCGGGGTGACCAGCGTCGCGCCGGGCGATCACGTCATCCCGCTCTACACGCCCGAATGCCGGCAATGTAAGTCGTGCCTGTCACGGCGCACCAACCTGTGCACGGCGATCCGCTCGACCCAGGGCCAAGGCTTGATGCCGGACGGCACGAGCCGGTTCTCGTGTCGCGGCAAACCGATCTTCCACTACATGGGCTGTTCGACCTTCGCCAATCACACGGTGATGCCGGAGATCGCGCTGGCCAAGGTCCGCGAGGACGCGCCGTTCGACAAGATCTGCTACGTCGGCTGCGGGGTGACCACGGGCGTCGGCGCGGCGATCTGGACGGCCAAGGTTTGGCCGGGGGCGAACGTCGCCGTCTTCGGCCTGGGCGGCATCGGCCTCAATGTGCTGCAGGGCGCGCGCATGGCCGGCGCGGACAAGATCATCGGCGTCGATCTCAACCCCGGGCGCGAGGAGATGGCGCGCCGGTTCGGCATGACCCACTTCATCAATCCGCGGGAAGTCGGGGCCGACAAGCTTGTTCAGGCGATCGTCGATCTGACCGGCGGCGGCGCGGACTTTTCCTTCGAGTGCATCGGCAATGTGACCACCATGCGCCAGGCCCTGGAGTGCTGTCATCGCGGCTGGGGCGAGAGCGTCATCATCGGCGTCGCCGGCGCCGGCCAGGAGATCGCCACCCGTCCCTTCCAGCTGGTCACCGGCCGGGTGTGGCGGGGAACCGCGTTCGGCGGCGCGCGCGGGCGCACCGATGTTCCCAGGATCGTCGACTGGTACATGGACGGGAAAATCCAGATCGATCCCTTGCTCACCCACACCCTGGCGCTCGAGGACATCAACCAGGGCTTCGAACTGATGCGCGCGGGCGAGAGTATTCGATCGGTGGTGGTGTATTGACGCCGCCCTGCCCTGCGCCCCCTCCGTCACGC
>PMOM01000190.1 GCA_003161535.1 Caulobacteraceae bacterium
GCCATCGCCAAGGCGGTGGAGGCCCTGGAAGCGGGCAAGGTCGGCCGCATCGTCCTCTCCCGGCCGGCGGTGGAGGCCGGCGAATCCCTCGGCTTTCTTCCCGGCGAACTGGAGGACAAGCTCGCCCCCTACCTGCGCCCGCTCTACGACGCCCTCTCCGACCGCCTGTCGATGAAGCGCGTGCGCTCCCTGATCACCGAAGGGGCCATCGAGATCGCGCCGGTCGGCTTCATGCGCGGACGCACCCTCAACAACGCCTTCGTGGTCATCGACGAGGCGCAGAACTGCACCTATGTGCAGCTCAAGATGCTGCTCACCCGCCTGGGCTGGTCCTCGACCATGGTCGTCACCGGCGATCCCAACCAGTCCGACCTGCTGCCCGAGCTCTCGGGCCTGGCCAAGGTCGCCGAGCGCCTGGAGGTCCTGACCAGCATCGCCGTGGTGCGGCTGGCCGACCAGGACATCGTTCGCCACCCCCTGGTCGGCGACATGCTCGGGGTTCTCTAGGGGTCGCGGGCGGCGTAACCTTCGCTTAGCTGGAGGTCGCCATGAATCGTCTGAGACTGCTCGCCGTGGCGCTCGCCCTGGCCATGACCGGCTGCGTCGCCGCCACTCATCAGGAAAACGCCGCCTTGCGCATGCCGTGGCCGCGCTCGCCCAGCCCCGCGCTGACGGCTTATGCGCCGCCGGCCAAGGAATACCCGTCGGTGGGTGGGGACATCCTCAGAGGCGCTTCGCCGGCCGACCAGGCCGCCGCCCGGGCCGCGGCGAGTGGATCGCCGAGCCCGCCTTGACGCCGGCGTGACCGCCGACGCCGTCCAGATCATCGCGCGCGGACCTCGCGCCGAAGCCGAGCTCGCGGCCGCCGCCCTGGATGGCGATCCTCGCCTCGAGGCCATCACCTATTCGATCATCGAGGAGGACGAGGCCAAGGGCGCCTGGCGCATCGATGCCTTTCCCGCCACGCCGGCCGACGCGGCGGCCCTTCGCGCCAACCTCGCCGGTTTCGCACGCCTGGTCACGGTTACCCGCAGGCTCGCCGACGCCGACTGGCTGGCCATGGCGCTTTCGGGCCTGCCGCCGGTGCGGGCGGGACGGTTTTTCGTCTTCGGCGCGCACGACGCCGGCCGCGCGCCCGCCAACGCGGTCAAGCTTCGCATCGAGGCCGGCGCGGCCTTCGGCACCGGCCATCACGGCACCACGGTGGGCTGCCTTGCCGCCTACGATGCCCTGCTGAAACGCCGCCGCTTCGCCAAGGTGCTCGATGTGGGCGCGGGCACGGGGGTGCTAGCCATCGCCGCGGCGCGGACCGGCTCGCGCCTGACGGTCGGAACCGACATCGATCCCGCCTCGGTGCGCATCGCCGGCGACAACGCCAAGGTCAACCGCGCCAAGAGCCGCTTTGTCCGCGCCGACGGACTGGCCCACCGCGTCGTCGCCTCGGGAGCGCCCTACGATCTGGTGTTCGCCAACATCCTCGCCCGCCCGCTCGTCGCCCTGGCCCAGCCGATCCGGGTGGCCCTGAAACCCGGCGGGACGGCGATCCTCTCAGGCCTCCTGCACGGTCAGGCGCGATATGTCCTGGCCGCCTATCTGGCGCGGGGGTTTCGGCTGGAGCGGCGACTGCGGCGGGACGCCTGGGCGACGCTGGTTCTGAGACGCGGTTGACGACGTAGAGGAATTGCAACTCCAAGTGTTCACTGTGGGTGGGAGTGGTTCACCATAGTGAAATCTGACAGCTAAGTTTACGAAATGGCACATTTTCAGCTCGGTCTCACCGTGTTCTTCGACTTGACCGAACAGGATTTTCCCTGGTGGATCTCGGCGGTCATACCGCTAGTGCTTGCCGCCGCCGGAATGATCATAGCCATCGGCGCGCCATTCTTCGGCGGCGAGCGCTGGGGCCAGAAGCCTCTGAGATTGTTCGGCCTTCTACTCTTTGTATTCGCGGGACTGCTCGGTGTTGAAGAGCTGTGGAGCAGTTGGAAACGCTACAGTCGTCTGACCGGCGACTACGCCGCCCATAGATTCGTGATTGTCGAAGGCATCGTCAGGAACGTTAAGCGCGACTTTGGTGGCCACGGCGTCGAATCATTCGACGTTGGCCGTCGGAGCTTCAGCTACCGGACATCATCGATGGATGTGGCGTTTCACGGCGAGGGCAATGCGGTTTCAATGCTGAGCGGTAGGATAGTGCGGGTTTTCGCTGTTGGGCCCGACATCATTCGAATCGAAGTGGTCGACTAGGTGGGTCGGCGGCTCTGAATTCCGCCTCCGAGCGGAAACTCAGCCCGACAGCCCAGAAACCCACCCGGATTTTGCGGAATGGCGAGGGTAAGTCTAAACCTCCCCCATGCGCCAGACCTTCGACGAGACCACCAGCCCCGCCTTCGGCGGCGAGCACACGCCCTTGATCCGAGCGGCCATGGCCAGGCAGGCCCTGGATGGATTTCTCATTCCGCACGAAGACGAGCATCAGAACGAGTATCTGCCGGCGGCCAATGACCGCCTGGCCTGGGCCACCGGCTTCACCGGCTCGGCGGGGGCGGCGGTGATCCTCAAGGACCGCGCGGCGATCTTCGTCGACGGCCGCTACACCCTGCAAGTGCGCGCTCAGGTGGACGAGAGCCTCTATGAGGTGCGCGACCTCGTCGAGGGCGGCGTGCCCGCCTATCTGCGCGATGCCGCCAAGGCCGGCTGGACGATCGGCTATGACGCCCGCCTGCACAGTCCCGAGGCTCTGGAGCGCCTGCGCGCGGCGGCGGCCAGGGCGGGCGCGGTGCTCAAAGCGGTGGAGACCAATCCACTCGACGAAGCCTGGGGGCGTGGCCGGCCCGCCCAGCCCGTGGCGCCGGTGGTTCCCCATCCCCTCAAGTACGCCGGCGAGGATTCGGCTTCCAAGCGCGCCCGGGTCGGCAAGGCCCTGGCCGAGGAAGGCGCTCAGGCCGCGGTGCTCACCGCGCCGGCGTCGATCGCGTGGCTGTTCAACATTCGCGGCGGCGACGTCATCCGCTCGCCCCTGCCGCTGGCCCAGGCGATTCTCGATGCTGACGGAACCGCGCGCCTGTTCCTCGATCCGGCCAAGGTCACGCCCGAGCTTCCGGCGTGGCTGGGCAACGGCGTGCGGCTGGAGACGCCGGGCGATCTTGCCGCCGCCCTGGCCGATCTAAAGGGCCGCACGGTCCTGGTCGATCCGGCCCAGACCTCGGCCTGGTATTTCGAGGCCCTCAAGGACGCCGGCGCCGCGCCGATGCGCGCCTCCGATCCCTGCGCCCTGCCCAGGGCCTGCAAGAACGCCGTGGAGATCGAGGGCGCCAGGCGCGCTCACGTCCGCGACGGCGCGGCCCTGTCGAGTTTCCTGCACTGGGTCGGCACACAAGCGCAGGAAGCCTTGCCCGACGAACTCGCCATCGTCGCCAAGCTGGAGGCGTTTCGCGAGGCGACGGGGGCCCTGAAGGATCTCTCCTTCGACACCATCGCCGGGGCGGGGCCGAACGGCGCCATCGTCCACTATCGGCCGACGACACGGACCAGCCGGCGCGTCGAACCCGGCTCCCTGCTGCTGGTGGATTCCGGGGCGCAATATCTGGATGGCACCACCGACGTCACCCGCACCGTGGCCATTGGCGAGCCGAGCGCGGAGATGGCGGAACGGTTCACCCTGGTCTTGAGGGGCCACCTGGCGCTGGCCCGCGTGCGCTTTTGTGAAGGAACCACCGGCTCGGCTCTGGACGCCCTGGCCCGCGCGCCCCTGTGGTCCGCCGGCCTCGACTATGATCACGGCACCGGCCACGGCGTGGGCTCATACCTTGGCGTTCACGAGGGTCCGCAGCGCATCGCCAAGATGCCTAACTCCGTGGCCCTGGCGCCCGGGATGATCGTCTCCAACGAGCCTGGCTACTACAAGACCGGCGCCTACGGCATCCGCATCGAGACCCTGCAGGTGGTCACGCCGCCATCGCAAATCCCCGGCGGCGAGCGGCCGATGCTCGGCTTCGAGACCCTCACCCTGGCTCCCATCGACCGGCGCCTGGTGGTCCGCGACCTCTTGAACGCCGAGGAGCGCGAGCAGCTTGACGCCTATCACGCCCGGGTGCTCGCCGAGGTCGGACCCCTGGTTTCCGCCGACGTGGCCGCCTGGCTCCAAGAGGTCTGCGCGCCGATCTAGCGCATTAGCCTGTCGGCTTGACGCGCCCCACCCAAAGATGACCGTCATGGCCGACCGTCAGTGTCGGCCACCCATGAACACCGACGCATGAGTGGGCGCGCCCGAGCGCGCCCATTGTAAACCCGCGCCGGTGCCTGCGGTACGCGCCAAGGCCAACCGCTTCGCCATGGCCGCGCTCTGGCGCGGCCACTGCCAAGGAAGGCGTGCATGGATGGCCGACACTAACGGTCGGCCATGACGGAGTTTAGCGGTTGAGTCAGCTTAGGCGGCCCAGTGCTCTAGCCCGCCACCAGCGCCAGCCAGGCCTCTTCGGTCATCACCTCGACGCCCAGCGCCGCCGCCGTCTTCAGCTTGGAGCCCGCGCCGGGACCGGCGACCACGATGTCGGTCTTCTTCGACACCGATGAAGCGACCTTGGCCCCCAGCGCCTCGGCCTGGGCCTTGGCTTCCTCGCGGGTCATGCGCTCCAGGGCGCCGGTGAACACCACCGTCTTGCCGGCAATGGCCGTATCGGTCTTGGGGCGTTCGGCGTCGGCGATGGTGAGTTCGTTCTTCAGCGCCTGGACGATGCGCCGATTGTGGTCTTCGGCAAAATAAGCGCCGGCCGCCCCGATCACCGCCGCGCCGACCTGGTCCAGGGCGTCGAGCTCTTCCATGGCTTCCGGATCACGCGCCGCCACCTTGTCCATGGCCGCCAGGAAGGTCTCCGCGTCGCCGTAGCCGCGGGCGAGCACCAAGGCGGTGGTCTCGCCAACGTGCCGGATGCCCAGGCTGTAGATGAAGCGGTCCAGGGCGATCTTGCGGCGGGCCTCGATGGCAGTGGCGAGGTTGCGCACCGAGGTTTCGCCATAGCCGCCCCGGGTGCGCAGGGCGTCGAGAGCCTCTGTGTTGCGGGCGAGGCGGAAGATGTCGGCCGGTTCGGCGATCAGGCCCTCCTCGAAAAAGGCGCTGAGCTGCTTTTCCCCCAGACCCTCGATGTCGAAGGCGCGGCGCGAGACGAAATGCTTGAGGTGCTCGATGCGCTGGAAAGGGCAGGCGAACTCGCCCGTGCAGCGGCGCACCACCGTCTCGGCGCCTCCGGCCGTGGTCTCGCGGGCCAGAGGCGTGTGCAGCGGGCAGGGGCAGTGGCTGGGAAAGCGATAGGGCTTGGCGCCGCGCGGCCGCTCCTTGCGAACCACCTCGACAATCTGCGGGATCACGTCTCCGGCCCGCTGCAGGATGACGGTGTCGCCGATGCGGATGTCCTTGCGGGCGATCTCGTCGGCGTTGTGCAAGGTGGCCTTTTCCACCACCACCCCGCCCACGGTGACCGCCTTGAGCCGCGCCACCGGCGTCACCGCTCCGGTGCGTCCCACCTGGATGTCGATGGCTTCCAGGATCGTGCGCGCCCGCTCGGCGGGGAACTTGCGCGCCACGGCCCAGCGCGGCGAGCGCGAGACGAATCCCAGCCGCGCCTGCCAATCCAGGCGATCGACCTTGTAGACCACACCGTCGATGTCGAAGGCCAGACGCGGGCGCGCCGCCTCCATCGCTCGATAGGCCTCAAGGAGACCCAAAGCGCCCTCCACCCGCGCGGCCATGGGCGCCACCTGGAAACCCCACTCCCGAAACATCTCCAGCGCCTGCCACTGGGTCTGGGCGAACGGGCCGCTCAGGCTCCCCCAGGCATAGGCGAAAAAGCGCAGCGGCCGCGCGGCGGTGATTTGGGGATCGATCTGGCGCAGGGAGCCCGAAGCGGCGTTGCGCGGATTGGCGTAGGTGCGCTGGCCGGCCTGCTCGGCGGCGCCATTGAGCGCGGCGAACTCCTCGTGGCCCAGATAGACCTCGCCGCGCACCTCGATGACTTGCGGCCAGCC
>PMOM01000009.1 GCA_003161535.1 Caulobacteraceae bacterium
TGCCGCGCGGCCAGGCGGCGCCGCTGGCCATGCGCTATCACGGCCACCAGTTTCGCGTTTACAACCCGGACATTGGCGACGGGCGGGGGTTTCTGTTCGCCCAGCTTCGCGAGGCGGGCGCCGGTCGCCTGCTCGACCTCGCCACCAAGGGCTCGGGGCGCACGCCGTGGTCGCGCGACGGCGACGGGCGGCTGACGCTCAAAGGCGGCGTGCGTGAGGTGCTGGCGACGGCCATGCTCGAGGCCCTGGGTGTGCCGACCTCGAAGTCGTTCAGCCTGATCGAGACCGGCGAGGCCTTGCAGCGCGGCGACGAGCCCAGTCCGACGCGCGGCGCCGTGCTCACCCGGCTTTCCTTCAGCCACATCCGCTTTGGCACCTTCCAGCGGCTGGCGGCGCTGGGGCGCGCCGATCTGATGGAGATCCTGCTGGGGCACGTGGCGGACGCCTATTACCCGGAGATCGCGGAGGCCGAGAACCGGGCGGCGGCATTGCTTGCCGCGGTGGTCCCCAGGGCCGCGCGTCTGACCGCGGCGTGGATGGGGGCGGGCTTCGTGCACGGCGTGCTCAACACCGACAATATGAACATCACAGGCGAGAGCTTCGACTACGGGCCCTATCGCTTCCTGCCCAGGAACGATCCCAATTTCGTCGCCGCCTACTTCGACAGCACGGGGCTCTACAGCTTCGGCCGCCAGCCCGAGGCGGTGTTCTGGAACCTTCGCCAGCTGGCCGGGGCGCTCAGCCTGGTCAGTCCGCCCGAGGCGCTGGTGGAAATCCTGAACGGATTCGCGGCCGCCTATCGCGAGGCGCTGACCGGCGCCGTGCTCGGGCGACTCGGCCTGGCGCCGCGGGGAGGCGAGGGCGACGGCGAGCTGGCGGGCGCCGCATTCCAGGCCCTGGCCGAGGCGGGAGAGCCCCTGCGCTGGGAGCCGTTCTTCTTCGACTGGTTCGGCGGCGGGCTCTCCGAAAGCCGGGCCCTGAACGGCCCGCGCGCGGGCCTCTATGGCGGCGAAGCCTTCGTGGAATTTCGCCGGCGCCTGAAGGGCCATGAGCCGGAGCGGCCTCAGCGCCTGGCCGGCGCCTATTTCGCGCGATCCGAGCCGGAGGAGCTGCTTTACGACCAGATTGAAGAGCTGTGGGCCGCCATCGCCGAGCGCGACGACTGGGCGCCGTTCGAGGCCAAGCTGGCGGCGATCGAGGCGGCGAGGGTGGGGTGGGGTTACTGAAGGCGTCGGCGCGCGCCTCTCCCTCCAAGCTCGCCGCTACCGCCGGCCGGGCGCCGACGCGACGGAGCGGCAGAAACCCGCCGGGTCGGCGGCGGGGCCCCGATCGAAGGCCGGTCCGGGGCCGTCGACGGCGAGGTGTGGGCTTTCGCTGAGGAGAAAAATGGCGTTCCCCCGCCGACGTGGACCGATGGTTCGCGCCAGCCCGATCGCGTGACGCAGCTCCCGGCGGTCTCCGTCGTCCAGCTTCGGTTCACCGGCGATCGCGGCGATGTTCTGCCAGGCGTCCCGCTCCTGGGCGATAGTGTCGCGTTCGTTCTCGAAGCTCGCGTAGAGCTGGGCGAATCTCAGCTTCTGATCGAGGGGGAAGTGCGCGACGACCTGGCCGGAATTCGCCACGTCCCAGGCGCTGGTCTCAAGCGTGTAATAGATCGGCCGGCGAATCACTCCGTCCGGCCTGGGCCCGGCGCCCTCGGCCCAGCGCCGCAGCGCATCGAGGCGCTGGCCCATGCAGGCGTCCTGGACGCCGATCAATTTCAGCGCCTTGACATTGTAGGTGATTTCCCGGCCGAGCGCCTGGCGGGCGTCGCCGATCTCATGCGCCCAGCGCAGGGCGTCCACCGCCTGTTCGAGCGCGAGAGCGGTCAGCACGCCCAGGACGATGATGCCGTACTCCTTCAGGAACTCGCGCCAGCCGCGCCACGGCCTTGGTCTGTGGATTTCCATGCTGGCTCCCGTCTCCGCCGCCGGGCCGGCGCCCGCGACATCGCCGCCGGCGTCAGGCTCGGATTCTTCGACAATCGCGATCAACTTGGCGCCGCCATTGATGGGGCCGCCATCGGGCGACAGATGGCGGCGTTGTGCTTGTCGATCGCCGCGCGTCTGACCGCGTCGGCGAAATCGGACGGATCGACGAGACCCGTCGCCTTCACGGCGTCACGCAGACTGCCGCCTGACACACGCATATGACGGTTGGAATCGGAGGCTTCGGCCAAGGCCGTCCGCAACTGTTCGGCTTCGACGTCGCTCAACCGGCGTCCGGGTCCGACCATGCTGTCCAGCGTCGCCCACTGCTGCTCTTCCCGGTCGCCGAGGGCGCTGAGAAACGCCGTCGTCTGAGCGATCCGGATGTAGGCGAACATCTTGCCGCGCGGCAGGTGCGAGACGGTCTGGTTGGCCACCAGGACGTCCCAGGCTCCGATCGTCCACGGTTTGGAAGGCGGGTGTCCGATGGCCGTGATCGGCGGAAGCCGGCCGCTCTCGGAGGCCCGCCGCAGGATCGACGACAGGGAGGCGAGGCGCTGCTCAACGCACTCGTTCTGCGCCTCGCGCAGCGCCGCGTTGTTCACCTCGCGGGTGTAGGCGGCCTTCAGAGCCGCCTCGCCGACCTCCGCCTCGTGCCTCCAGTGAAGCGCCTCCACCGCCTGCTCGCCGGCCAGCGCGATGACGATCCCCACCACGATGACGGCGATCTCGATGAGAATTTCCCGCGCGCCGTGGAGCGGCCTGGGCCGGTGTATGTGCATCGCCTGCTCCGCATCGATGGCGAGGGGCGCATCGTCGAGGCGTTCTTCCGGCTTCTCGATCACGCCACGGCCCCCCG
>PMOM01000119.1 GCA_003161535.1 Caulobacteraceae bacterium
TGCTCGGGATTCGTCTACGCCATGGCCGTGGCCGACGGCTTCGTCGCCCGGGGGCTGGCCAAATGCGCCCTGGTCATCGGGGCCGAAACCATGACCCGGCTGATGGATTGGACCGATCGCGGCACCTGCGTTCTTTTTGGAGACGGGGCCGGGGCGGTGGTGCTCGAGCCGGTTGAGGGCAGGGGGACAACCGACGATCGGGGCTTGCTGGGCTTCGCGCTGCGGGCGGACGGCGCCAAGCAGGATCTGCTTTATGTCGACGGCGGACCTTCCACCACCGGAACCGTCGGCAAGCTGCGCATGCAGGGCAATCAGGTGTTTCGCCACGCGGTGGTGAACATCACCGAGGCGGTGATCGCCGCGGCCAAGATCGCCGGAGTGGACATGTCGCAGGTCGACTGGTTCATCCCCCACCAGGCCAATCAGCGCATCCTCGAAGGCGTCGCCCGCCGCCTGGGGATCGACGGCGCCCGGGTGATCTCCACCGTCTCCGAACATGCCAACACCTCGGCGGCGTCCATACCTCTGGCCCTGGCGACCGGCATCGCCGACGGCCGGATCAAGCCTGGCCAGCTGCTGCTCATGGAAGCCATGGGCGGCGGGCTGACCTGGGGCGCGGTCGTCCTGCGCCTCTAGCGGGCCACGCCAATGCGAACGGTTTCCGAACCCCTTGACTTGACGGCCTAATCGCGGCGATGCACCGTAAGTCGGCTGGGGAAATCCGATGACAGACAAAACATTGACGCGGGCCGACCTTACCGACGCGCTTCATCAGGAGGTGGGTCTCACCCGGCAGGATTGCGCCGGCTTGGTGGAGCGGACCTTGAATCTGGTGGCGCGGGCGATGGAGCGCGGCGAATCCGTCAAGCTTTCGGGCTTTGGCGTCTTCCAGGTGCGCGCCAAGCGCCAGCGCATGGGTCGCAACCCCAAGACCGGCGCCCCGGCGACCATCGCGCCGCGCCGGGTGATCGGCTTTCGCGCCTCCCAGGTGCTCAAGGCGCGCATCGAGCGCGCCCTGGCAAAATAGGCGAGCGCCTGCCGTGGCCAAGGGTCCCGAGGCCTTTCGCACCATCTCCGAAGCCGCCGCCGAACTGGGCGTGGCGCAGCATGTGCTGCGGTTCTGGGAGACAAAATTCCCCTTCATCAAGCCGATGAAGCGCGCCGGCGGCCGGCGTTTCTACCGGCCCGGCGATATCGCCGTCCTGGCCACGGTCTCGCGCCTGCTGCGCCAGGAAGGCTACACCATTCGCGGCGTGCAGAAGCTGCATCGCGAAGGCGGCCTGAAGGCCTCGTCGGCGGCCATGGCGGCGCCATCCCCGGCCAGCGCCGAGTCTGACGCGCGCGTGCGCGCGTCGATCCCACCGGCCAAGCCTGGCGGGGCCGAAAACGCCAGTTTGCGCTCGACGCTCGCCAGCTTGGCGGCCGCCAAGGCCCGCCTGGACGCCGTGCTTGGGCTTCAATGAGCCACGGCATTTGCGATTGCCGGTCTGGGGCGGCCCTCCTATAAGGGCGCTTCTTCCTGCATCGGAGCGTGGCGCAGCCTGGTAGCGCACTTGACTGGGGGTCAAGGGGTCGCAGGTTCGAATCCTGTCGCTCCGACCATTTTCGCCTGATTTCTCAAGGCGCAAGCAGGGAAACATGAACGGCCGTCTCCAGACCATGCCGACGCCCTCGGCAGGCTTTTCCCAGCGACCGGACCGCTCGCGCGTCGCGGCGATATGGCTCTTCGCCGTCGCCCTGGCGGTGGCGGCGCTGGTGGTGGTGGGCGGGGCGACGCGGCTGACCGGGTCGGGTTTGTCGATCACCCAATGGCAACCGCTGACCGGCGCTCTGCCGCCGATGTCGGCCGGCTCGTGGGCCGACGCCTTCCATCGCTATCAGGCGACGACGCAATACCAACTGGTCAATCGCGGCATGACTCTCGCCGCCTTCAAGTCGATCTTCTGGTGGGAGTGGGTCCATCGGCTGCTCGCCCGAGGGGTTGGGATACTGTTCGCCGCTCCCTTGGCGGCGCTGCTGCTTGCGCGGCGGTTGCCCAGACGACTGATCTGGCCCTGCATCGCTCTCTTGGCTCTGGGCGGACTGCAGGGACTGGTGGGCTGGTGGATGGTGACGAGCGGCCTGGAGGGCCGCGTCGCCGTGGCGCCCGAGCGCCTGGCGATGCATCTGGGCCTGGCCTTGGCCTTGATGTGCGCGCTGATCTGGACGGCTCTGGAGGCCTTGGCCGGCCCCGCCTCGCCCACGCGCTCTCGCCGCGGCGCCTGGAGGCTGGCCAGCGATGTGTTCGCCGCCGGCGTCTATCTCCAGTGCCTGTTAGGGGCCCTCGTCGCCGGCAACCAGGCCGGCCTGACCAACAATGACTGGCCGCTGATGTCGGGGCGATTGCTCCCCGCCGACTACTGGTGGGGGAGCCTGTGGACGACGCTCGCCCACGGCGCGGCGGCGGTGCAATTCAACCACCGCCTGATGGCCTACGGTCTGCTGATCCTGGCTCTGGCCCTGGCGATCGGCGGCTGGCGATCGCGATCAGCGCCGCGGACATTGCGCATCCTTGGCCTTGCGACGGGGGGCATCGCGGCGATGCAGGGGGTCCTTGGGGTGGCGGTTCTCATCTCTGGCGTCGCCTTGCCATTGGCCATGCTTCACCAAGCGGTGGCGACAGTCCTCCTGGCGGACGCCACAATTCTCGCCTGGCGAGCCCGAAGGCTTTGAAGGTAACAGGATACCGCTAGGCAAAATCGATAGTTAATTCCGTAGGTTGAAGATTGTGATCCTCGCAACACTTGACACTTGGAGGAGGCGCCTGTACCTGCCGCGCCTCAATCAATTCGTCGCTGCCTGGATGAGTGTCATGACCACCAAGACCACGACCTATCTGAAGGCGGCCTCCGTCGAGAAACAATGGATCGTCATCGACGCTCAGGGCGCGGTCGTCGGACGACTGGCCAGCTTCATCGCCATGCGGCTGCGCGGTAAGCATCGGGCCGATTACACACCCAACGTCGACTGCGGCGATCACGTGGTGGTTGTCAACGCCGACAAGGTAAAATTCACCGGGCGAAAGCTCGAGCAAAAGACCTACTACTGGCACACCGGCCACCCTGGCGGCGTCAAGGCTCGGACGGCGGGCAAGATCCTGGACGGGAAGTTCCCCGAACGCATCCTGGAAAAGGCCGTCGAGCGCATGCTGCCCAAGGAAAGCCCCCTGGCGCGCCGGCAACTCACTCATCTGAAACTCTACAACGGGGCCGATCATCCGCACGAGGCGCAGAACCCTCGGACGGTGGAATTTTCCGCCCTGAACGCCAAGAACGCCCGGAGCTAATAGCATGACCGAAACGCACGGCCTGGAGGCTCTGCAGAGCCGATCCTCGAATCCCGCGCCGGAGACCGCGACGCACGAGCCGAAGATCGACAAGGCGGGCCGCGCCTATGCCACCGGCAAGCGCAAGAACGCCGTCGCGCGGGTGTGGATCAAGCCAGGCCGCGGAACGGTCACCATCAACGGCAAGGACCAGGAGATTTATTTCGCCAGACCGGTGCTGCGCATGATGCTTGCCCAGCCCTTGCAGGTAGCCGATCGCCTGGGGCAATTCGATGTTGTGGCCACCGTGGAAGGCTCGGGGCTCTCGGGCCAGGCCGGCGCGGTGCGTCACGGAATCTCCAAGGCCCTGACCTATTACGAGCCCGGACTGCGGGCGCTCTTGAAGCCGCATGGCTTCCTCACCCGCGACAGTCGCGTGGTCGAGCGCAAGAAGTACGGCCGCGCCAAGGCNNCGCAGCTTCCAGTTCTCCAAGCGCTAACAACGGGCGGCGCCGCCAAGCACCGTCCAGGGCGCTTCGGTCGGGCCGAGGCGCTCCTTTTTTTAATTCATGCGGAGGTGACACAGGTCGATGGTCGCCAAGGTCTTCATCGATGGCGAGGCGGGAACGACCGGGCTGAGCATTCGTCAGCGCCTCGCCGGCCGCGCCGACCTGCAACTCATCACCATCGATCCGGACATGCGCAAGGATGCCGACGCGCGCCGTGAGCGCCTCAATGGCGCCGACCTGGTGATCCTGTGTCTGCCCGACGACGCCGCCCGTGAGGCGGTGGCGCTGATCGACAACCCGGCGGTGAAGGTGATCGATGCCTCCAGCGCCCACCGGACATCGACCGGGTGGACCTATGGCTTTCCCGAAATG
>PMOM01000070.1 GCA_003161535.1 Caulobacteraceae bacterium
CCAGGGACTTACAGGACCAACCTTCTCGGGTCGTGAAATATTTATACCCGCAGGACCGGCTGTTTCACAGTTGATGAGTTGTTTGGAATTTGGGCTTCTGTACGTGCGGCGACGATGAGAGGTTGAATTGCGATACTGCAATTGGAACGGACAGCGCCGACCGGCACACGACCCGCGGGTTCCTTAAGCCGAGCGCGTCCGGGCTAAAGCGCCGGCCGCGGCGGCTGATCGATCCAGGTCCAGTCCTTGCTCGTGGCGCGGCAGCCGCCGCCGCCCGCACCCACCCAAGCGCGCCCGCGCAGCGGGCGCCCCGTGTGCGCACCCGTCGGCTCGCCGTCCTTCAAGGCCAGCTGGCCGTTGATGAAGACCTCGGTGACGCCGGTCGCGTACTGCATCGGCTTCGCATAGGTCGAGTGGTCCTGGAAGGTCGCCGGGTCGAAGAGCACGACGTCGGCGAAGGCCCCCGCCTTCAGCCGCCCGCGATCGGGTAACGACAACACGTCCGCGGGAAGCGAAGTCACCTTGCGCACGGCCTCCTGGACCGTCATCAGGTGATCTTCGCGCACGTACTTCGCGAACAGGCGCGCGAAGTTTCCGTAGGCGCGCGGATGCGTCGAGGACTCGAGGAATACGCCCTCGGGGGCACTCGACTCGGCGTCTGACCCGAGGCTCACCCACGGCAGCACGATCTGCTTCTTGATGTTCTCTTCGTTGATGATCGTGTAGGCGGCGCCGGCCCCGGCGTTGTCCTCGATCACGAGATCGATGATCGCATCCTCCGGACTCACGCCGCGCTGCTGGGCGATCGCGGCAACCGTCTGGCCGATGAGCGGCTTAAGCTGCGCGCTGCGCGTGGCGAGTATCAGCATGCCGTCGGCGCCCGACTGCTGATAGAGGCTCTCCCAGTCCTTCGGATGCGGCTCGCGCATGGCCGCGATCACCTTGGCGCGCACCGCCGGGTCCTTGAGCCGGGCGACCATGGCCTCGGGGCCCCCCGAGTGCACCCACGGCGGGAGCGAGGCATCGAGCGCGGTGGCTCCTGCAGTGTAGGTGTACATGTCGGCCGTGATGCGGATCCCGGCAGCGCGGGCGGCGTTGATCATCGCGACCACCTGGTCGCGCTTGCCCCAGTTGTCGTGGCCGATGAACTTGAAGTGATGGATCTCCGCGGGTGCGCCGCTGGCGCGCGCGATCTCGATGCTCTCCCTGACCCCATCCTCGATGTGATCACCCTCGCTTCTCATGTGCGCGGTGTACATGCCGCCGCAGCGCGCCGACTCGCGCGCCAGCTCGATGAGCTCGGGCGTGCGCGCGTAGTTGTTGGGTGCGTAGATGAGCGCCGTGGTGAGTCCGAGCGCCCCCTCCTCCATCGCCTGGTGAACGAGGGCGCGCATCTTCGCCAACTGCTCCGGCGTCGGCTGCACGTCGCCCTCGCCCAGGACGTAGGTGCGCACCTCGCCCACGCCGACGAAGCTCGCGATGTTGGGAGCGATGCCGCGCTGCTCCAGGTGATCGAGGTATTGCCCGAGGGTCGACCAGGTCACGTCGTACTTCAGATCGCCCTGGCGTTCCTTCATGTGCCGCGCCATCTCCGGCGACAGCGGTCCCATCGACTCCTCCACGAAAATGTCGGTCGTGATCCCCTGCTTAAGTCCGCTCACCGCCCGGCCATCGATCAGGAGTGATTCCTCCGAGTGCCCCATCATGTCGATGAAGCCCGGCGCGACCGCCTGTCCGTGGGCGTTGACCTCGAGGCGTCCGCGGCCGGCGGAACCTCGCCCGACGTAGGCGATGCGATCACCGTCAATCGCGAGTTCGCCCGCGTACGGCGCGCCGCCCGAGCCGTCGTAAATCGTCGCGTGACGGATCACCACGTCGTGGATCTGCGGGCCTGCCGCCCAGGCGCAGGCGCTGACCAGTGAGAATGCTGCCATTCGTGCCAGTGTCCGATGAGCCATGGCCGCTCTCCCCCTATTTGTGCGCCAGCGTGAACCGCAGGTCCTGGTAGTCCCAGCTGAAATCCGCCAGCGGCGACACCGCCTTCATGGTGATGCGATCGATCTTGCCGTCCGCATCGAGGTTGAAGGTCACGTACGCCGGCTCGATCGTCTTGTCGTCGAAACGCGTGACGAAGGTGTCGTACTGCCAGTGCTCAAGCGTCGCGGTCATGCGCGGCGTGGATTTGAAGTCGATGCTGAGTCTGCCGTCGCTCGAGGTGATCTCGGCGTTGCCGTACCAGGGATCCGAGTACGTCCCGGCATAACTGCTGACCGGAAGTGAGGGGCCGACGGGCGCCGGTTTGGCGGTCGCGGTCTTGAGTTCGGTCAGCGCCTCCTGGATCCGGCGCTGCTTCTCCGCGCGGAACCGCGCCACCCAGTCGACGTGCGGCCGCCCAAGGTAATGATCGAGCAGCTCGAACATGAGTCCGCGGATGATCTCGCCGTCCTCACTATTGATCTCGATGGAGAACCCGACGTGCTTCTCCGGGATCAGAACTACCGCCGTGAGGAACCCGAACACGGCGCCGCCGTGCCAGATGATCCTGGTCCCGCCGTAATCCTGGACGTCCCAGCCGAGTGCGTAAGCGTTGAACATGGGCTCGGTGGCTTTGAGCGGCGCGGGCAGCGCGTGGACGGGCTCGAGCACCACCGGCGTCCACATCTGCTCGTGCGCCGCCGCGGAGAACAGCTGCCCGGAACCCTCGGGCAGCCGCCCGCCGTCGAGCTGGATCTCAAGCCAGCGCGCCATGTCATTCGCGCTCACGGTGAGCCCGCCCGCCGGGGCGCCGTTGCGGCCGAGTTCGTCGCGCTCATCGAGCATCACCTGCGTGCCGACCCCACGGATGGGGCCGTCGAGACGCGCGTGCGGGTAGGCGCGATCGGGGTTGGCGAAGCGCTCGGGTTCGTCGGTCGTCGAATGCAGCATCCCCGCGGGCCTGAGCACGCGCTCGGCGACGAACTTCTCCCAGGTCTCCCCCGTCACGGCCTCGATGAGCTGGCCCGCCACCATGTAGAGCACGTTGTCGTAGGCGAAGCCGCTTCTGAAGCTCGTGTGGGGCTTCAGGTACCGCAGCCGCCGCACCGATTCCGCGCGAGTGAGGTTGGTGCGCGGCACGAAGAGCAGATCCCCCTCGCCCAGACCCAGGCCGCTGCGATGCACGAGCAGATCGCGGATCGTCATCTCGCGCGTGACCCAGGAGTCGTACATCTGAAAGCCCGGCAGGCGATCGATCACGCGATCGTCCCAGCCGATCCTGCCTTCATCGACCAGAATCCCGAGCGCGGCCACCGTGAAGGCCTTGCCGGTCGAGCCCGTGGGGAAGATGGTGTCGGCATCCACCGCCTCGTTGCCGCCGATCGCCCGCACGCCGAACCCCCTGGCAAACGTCACGCGGTCGTTCTCGACGATCGCAATCGCCATGCCCGGCACGCCGATCTCGGTGCGCGCCGCCGCGACGCGACGCTCGAAGTCCTTCGGCGGTGACGCAAGCGCAACGCCGGCGACCGCGCACGCGGCCACCGCGGCGGCCATGACCCTCATCTTCATCATGCGATTGCCTCCCGCGCCACCGTGCCACTCACCAGCCGCGAGATGCCGACGGTGAAAAGCGGCAGCACGTAAACCAGCAGAAACACAGCGGCCAGCAGCCGATAGCCGCGGGCAATGAGCGTCACGAGCCCGAAGTGCTGGGCGAGCAGCATGCAGACGGCGAGCGTGACGAGTGCGATCGTGAGACGCGCCCGGCTCCTGAGCTGCGTCCCGCGCCGGCGGCGCCAGGCATTGTCGATGCGCTCGTTGAGGGCGTGCACCGCGCCGCTGCCGCTCTCGAGCAGCGCCGCGAAGATCATGAGCTGAAAGAGGTAGCGGAACACGGGNNGGGTAGTAGGCCATCATGCAGGCGAAGAACATCACCGCCGGCAGCATCGCCAGCGGTCCCGCGACGATGCCGGCCACCACCGCATCCCGGGCGCTCGTCAGGTGCCGGAGCACCGGCAGGATCACGATCGCGCCGACGATGTTGTAGCTCGCATAGGTGACCCCTCCCGCCACCCAGCCGTGCATCGGCGTGTGCGCCGCAAATCCGTGCGCGATGCGGCCGCCGAAGCGCGTGAGCGCGAGCAGCAGGAACAACGCGTATACGCCGTACAGCAGGAACGACACGTAGGTAAAGAGGCGCTCGACGGACGGCGTGCCGAAGGCGGTCACGAGCGCGATCGCGGCCATGAGCGCCAGCGTGCCGAGGAGCGTCGGGAGCCCGAGCGTCGCCGCCCCGATCGCGCCCGCCGCAGCTCCGAACACCGCGAGGATCAGCACGACGAAGAGCACATACGCCACCTCGAACGCCACCCAGCCGGGTCCGAGCAGTGCGCGCACGAACGTCAGGTAGTCGCGCGCGCGGCTCGCGCGCGCGAACAGGAACGTCGCGACGCACACTGCGCTCCAGATCACGGTCGCGAGCGCCATCGCGGCGATCCCGCCCCAGGGGCCGCTCGGCAGGAAGAACTCCGCGAGCTCGCGCCCGGTCGCGTAGCCGCCGCCGATGACCACCGCCTTGAAGGCGAGTCCGGGGAGCAGCAAGCGCTGGAAGCGCGAGGGCATCACTCAGCCCGAACGGCGCAGCACGTCGCCGCTGCGCTCAAGCAGCGCGTCCCGGGCCGCCCCACACCGCCTCATCGCACCAGATTCGGCCGTCGGTGTAGCGCACGGCGGGCTCGCGATCGTGCTTGAGGAATGTGGGCCCGTCGAGATCGACCACGTCGCACAGCTGCCCGAGCACGAAGGCCGGCGCCATCGCGAGGCTCGTGCCCATCATATTGCCCACCATCACCTTGAGCCCGAGACGGCGCGCCGCGTGCGCCATCGCGAGCCCCTCGGTGAGGCCGCCGCACTTGTCGAGCTTGATGTTGACGACCTGGAAACGGCCCACCAGTCCCTCGACGTCGCTGAGCGACTGAACGCTCTCGTCGGCGGCGATTTCGATGGGCCCGGCATAACCATCCAGCAGAGCCTCGTCGCCGATAGGAAATGGCTGCTCGACCAGCTTGACGTCGGCGGCGACCAGCGCGGGGGTCAGCGCCTCCAGGGTTTGTGGCGTGAAGCCCTGATTGGCGTCCACCGCCAGCCACACGTCGCCGCGCGCGGCGCGCACCTCGGCCACCCGGTCGGCATCCAGGCCGTCGCCCAGGAGTTTCAGCTTGATGGCCTTGGCCCCGACATAGCGGCGAGCGCCCTGGGCCATGACTTTCGGGCTATCGGCCCCCACCGTGTAGGTGGTCAAGAGCGGCCCCGGCGGTCCGACACCGGCCGCCTGCCAGACCGGGCGCCCCGATCGCGCCGCTTCCAGGGCCCACAGCGCGCAGTCGAGCGCATTGCGGGCGCCGCCAGCGGGCAGCAGGCTTCGCAGCGCTTCGCGGGCGACTCCCGCCTCGATCTCGGCGCGGACCTCTTCCACCGCCGCCAACATCTTGGCCGGCGTGTCGCCGTGATAATAGACGCCGGCCGCTTCGCCGCGCCCGCCATGAACCCCGTCGGAGAGGCTCGTCACCAGGACGTCGGAATTGACGAAGGTATGGCCGGTGATCCGGAAGGGAGACTTCAGCGGCCACTGCTCGATGCTGGCTTCCAGATGCAATCGATCGGCCATGGCGTTCACTCAATGCGTTGAGATAAATTAAGCAGCGCGCCAGGATGCGACCGCGCCTCGCCCACAAGCTTCGCTCAAGGCACGTTTATACCACAGCGGCGTTCGAGGCCGTCACGTGACAAGACCGACACCGGCGGCTACGACTCTCGCTCTGAAGATGTTCAATCTCACCGACGCGCCCGTGCGGCGCGGCTATGGCGATGGCGACATCGGTCTGATCCTGGGGGGGAAACTTCCGCCGGCTGCCGGCGGAAATCTGGCGGTGAGTGTTCAAATGGCCGACGCGGCCCTCGATCGATTTGACCAAAGCGTGATCATCCAGCTGCCGCGGCCCTATTTGCTGTTCCTGGGCGATGTCGCCGAAGCGGGCTTCGCCAAGACCGCCTTTGGCCTGCGCGACTGGGCGCCCGAGAGCTGCGTCGGGCAATTCGCCTGCTCGCCGGATGCGGTTGATCTGGGCTTGCCGAAGCTGACGCCGCGAGAGGCGCGCACGCGGGGCGCGCGGGCCATGGTGATCGGCATCGCCAACGCCGGCGGCTATATCGCCGAGGCGTGGCTTCCATCTCTTGTCGAGGCCCTGGAAGCCGGTCTCGACATCGTCAGCGGCCTGCACGCCAGTCTGGCCGACACCCGGGCCTTGCGCGTCGTCGCCGAGCGATGCGGCCGCCGGCTGATCGACATCCGCCGCCCGCCCAAGGGCCTGCCCATCGCCACTGGGGTGAAGCGGCCCGGCAAGCGGCTCCTCACCGTCGGCACCGACTGCGCGCTTGGCAAGAAATACACCGCCCTGGCCATCGCCCGGGCCTTCGCCGCCCGAGGCGTTTCCTCGAACTTCCGCGCCACCGGCCAGACCGGGATCATGATCGCCGGCGGAGGCCTGCCGATCGATGCGGTGGTCGCCGATTTCGTGGCCGGGGCCGCCGAAGTCCTCAGCCCGGATGCGCCAGTCGACCATTGGGACGTCATCGAGGGTCAGGGCTCCCTGTTCCATCCCGCCTACGCCGGCGTGTCGTTGGGCCTGCTGCATGGCAGCCAGCCGGATGTGGTGGTGGTCTGCCACCAGCCTGGGCGCACCTGGGTGCTCGGCAATCCCGGGTTTCGCGTTCCCAGCCTGAAACAGACAATGGAGATGAATCTGCGCCTGGGGCGGCTCACCAACCCAGCCATCCGCTGCGGCGGGGTGAGCCTCAACACCGCGCACCTGAGCAAGGCCGACGCCCGCGCGACCCTCACCGAGGCCGAACAGCGCCTGGGTCTGCCGGCCGCCGATCCGATCCGGGGCGGCGCGGCCTTCGACCGCCTGATCGATTCCTGTCTCGGTCTGCCGCGCTGAGCGGGCCGGCCCCGCAATGACCACGTCTCTTCGCGGCTCCGATCGGCGCGAGCTGACGCGGCTGATCGGGCGGGTGCGCAAGCATTTCGACGTCCCGGGCCTGGCGGTGGCCATGGTCGAGGCCGGACGGGTGGTCCTGGCGCGGGGCTACGGCGTACGCGGCATCGACGATCCGCGCCCCGTCGACGGCGACACCATCTTCCCCATCGCCTCCAACACCAAGGCCTTCACCGCCGCGGTCCTGGCCACCCTGGTCGATGAGGGCGCCTTGGGCTGGGATGATCCGGTCGTCAACCACCTGCCCAGCTTCCAGATGTGGGACCCGTGGGTCACCCGCGAGATCACCGTGCGCGACCTCCTCGTTCACCGCAGCGGGCTTGGCCTTGGCGCGGGCGATCTGATGTGGTTTCCCAAAACCGATTTTACCGCCGCGCAGCTGGTGGCCGGTCTTCGTTGGCTGAAGCCCAAGACCAGTTTCCGCGGCGCCTATGCCTACGACAATGTCCTCTATGAGGTCGCCGCCCAGCTCATCGCCGCTGTCAGCGGCCGGTCCTGGTCCGATCTCGTCGGCGAACGCATCCTGCGGCCCGCCGGCATGGCGCATGCGGTCCTCGGCGAGAGCGCCTTTTTCGCCGCGCCCAACCGCGCCTCGCCGCACGGCAAGATCAGCGGCGACGAACGCGGCGCCGGGCCCCTTTCGGTTCTCGCCACCACCAATGTCGGCGACCTCTTCGTCGCCGCCGGAGGGATTTCCGCCAGCGCGGGGGATCTGACCCGCTGGCTGCTCGCCCAGCTGGGCGAAGGCGCCATCCCAGGCGGTCCGCGCCTGTTCAGCGCCGAGCAGTCCCGCGAGATGTGGACCCCGCAGACCTTGATCCCGCCCACCCTTCGCCTGGGCGCGGCCGGCTGGCCGGCGCCGAGCTTCCGCGCCTATGCCCTGGGCTGGGAAGTCGCCCTGATCGACGGCGAGACCATCATCCGCCACGGCGGCTATGTGCACGGCTTCATGTCCTACACCGTGCTCGTGCCCAGACTCTCCACCGGCATGGTGATCCTCACCAACGCCGAACAGGGTTACGCCATATCGGCCATCGCTCTCACCTTGCTCGACCGCTGTTTTGGCCGCCCGCCAACCGACCAGCTCGCCTGCCTGGTCGCCGCTCGCGAAAAGGACGTCGCCGAGGTCCGGCGGGCCGCTCCTGAGCTTGCCCGCGACCCCCTCGCCAAGCCCGCCCTGCCGCTGGCCGCCTATGCCGGCGTCTATCGCGACCCCTGGTACGGGACCATCACCATCACCGAAGCGCAGGGCGCCCTGACCATCCGCTTTGATCGCACCCCCGGCATGGAGGGCCCCCTCGAGCCGTGGCTTCACGAGACCTTTCGCACACGCTGGCGACTGCGCGAGATCGAGGACGCCTATGTCACCTTCGCCTTGACCGCGGAGGGGGCAATTCGCGACGTGACCCTGCGCGCGGTCTCGCCGCTGGCCGATTTCAGCTTCGACTATCAGGATCTGTTGTTCACGCCGGGGCCTTGACCGCCCAGCGATCAACCCTCTATCGCCAGCCCATGCGCATCGCGGGACTCATCGCCGCCAGCCTGCTTAGCGCCTGCGCGTCCTACCATGACGCTACCCTGCCCGCTTCGCCCGACCTGGCGGTCGCCGCTTCACGCCTGAAAATCGACGCCTCGCGCCTTCGCCTTGGGCCGCCGCGGGCGCGCCGCATTGATCCTTCGGCGGGCCTCGATCCCACCGATGTCGCCATCCTGGCGGTGCTCAACAGTCCAGATCTCGCGGCCAAGCGGGCTGCGGCCAAGGTCGCGGCGGCCCAGGCCTTCTCCGCCGGCCTGCTTCCCGATCCCCAGGTGCTGCTCAGCCTGGATGTCCCTGATCATCCCGCCGGTCTGGTCAGCGCCTATGGCGTGACGCCCTCCCTGGATTTGATGAGCCTGATCACCCATTCCACGGCGCTCAAGGCGGCGCGAGCCTCCGCCGACCAGGCCGATTTGGATCTTTTGTGGAGCGAATGGAGCACCGCCCAGCAGGCCCGCATCCTGGCGGTGACGGTCCTGGCCGATGAGGCCAAGGCCACTGTTCTGCAGGTGATTTTCGCCGATCTCGCCGAGCGCTACCGCCAGTCGAATCTGGCCCTCGCCCGGGGCGATGTCACCGCCGTGGTGGCCAGCGCCGATCTCGCCGCCGAACTGGACGCCCGGGCGCAGCTCGCCATCGCTCTTCACGACGCCGCCAAGGCTCGGGGCGACCTTGACGCCCTCATCGGCTTGGCCCCGACCGTCCGGCTTGATCTTGTCATCGGCCCACCGTTGGCCGAGCCGGACCCCGCCGCCGTGGACGCGGCCGTGGCTTCCGTCGCCTCCCGCCGGCCCGACCTGCTGGCCCTGCGGGCCGGTTACCGGTCGCAGGACGCCACTCTGCGCAAGGCCATCCTCACCCAGTTTCCCCTGCTCAACTTCGGCTACAGCCGCCAGCGCGACACAGGCGCCGTCCTCACCAACGGCGTGACCGCGACGGTAACCCTTCCCCTGTTCAACCGCGGACGCGGCGATATCGCCATTCAGTCGGCCACCCGCGAGCGCCTGCGGGCCGAATACCAGGCGCGCCTGGACGGAGCGGTGGCCGATGTCGCCGCCGCCCGCCGCGATCTCGAGGCCGACCGCGCCAATCTCGCCACATTGGAGGCAGGCAAACCCCGCCTGGCCGCCGTCGCCGCCCAGGCCCGGATCGCCCTGGCGCGCGGCGATCTCGACAGCGCCGCCTATCTCGCCCTTGAACAATCCGCGCTCAAGCAGCAGGTGGCCATCGAGGACCTCCGCCTGGCCCTCGGACTGGCCGAAGTCAACCTCCAGACGGTGATATTTCTGCCTATGAGTCAGGATGTTACACCATGAACCTAACGAAACCTTGGCGGTACGTCCTGGGGGCGGCGATCGCTCTCCTCGTCGTCTGGATCGCCTGGCGCACCCTGGGCGCCAAGCCCGCCGAGTCCGACGCCCCGCCCCCGGCGGCCCTGGTCACCGTGGCGCCGGTCCGCGCGGCGGCCATCGAGGAGACCGTGAGCGCTTACGGCGTCATCGCCGGTTCGGCGGCGGCGAGCCGGACCCTGGCCGCGCCCCGCGCGGTGATCGTGCAGCGCGTGCTGGTCGCGCCCGGTCAGCCGGTCGGCGCCGGGACGCCCCTGGTGGCCCTGGTGGGGACGCCGGCCACCCAACTCTCCTTCCGCCAGGCCAGCGACGCGCGGGCCTTCGCCCAGCGCGACCTTGAACGCGTGCAGCGGCTCATGGCCAGCCACCTGGCCGCCAACGATCAGTTGATCGCGGCGCGCAAGACCCTGGCCGATGCCAAGGCCGCCGTCGCCGCCCAATCCGCCGCCGGAGCCGGCCTCGGCGCCCAGACCCTCACCGCGCCGCTGGCCGGCGTGGTCGGCTCGGTTCCCGTGACTCTGGGCGACCACGTCGCCGAGGGGGCGCCTCTGCTCACCGTCGTGGCCACCGGGGGCCTGATCGCCCAGCTGGGCGTCGAGCCCACCCGGGCCGGTCGGCTGCGTCCCGGCCAAAGCGTCCTGATCAAATCGGCCTTCGATCCAGGCAATCGCTTCGAGAGCCGTCTGGCCGTGGTGGGCCGCCAGGTCGATCCCGCCACCCGGCTGATCAATGTCACCGCCCCGGCGCAAGCCGCCGGCGTGGCCTTGGGCGCCGCCGTCGAGGGCCTGATCACCGTCGCCAGCCACCCGGGGCTTCTCGTGCCGCGCGCCGCGGTGGTGTTCGACGAATCGGGGGCCCACGTCTTCGTGGTGCGGGGCGGCAAGGCCCGCCAGGTCCCCGTCAAGCCAGGGATCGAACAGGGCGATGACCTCGAAATCACCGGCGCGGTGGCGGCGGGCGAACCGGTGGCCGTGCAGGGCGCCTATCAGCTGCAGGATGGCCTGGCGGTGCGGATTCAGCGCCGATGAGGTTTGCCGACGCCCTCGCCCGCCATCGGCGATCCCTGCTCGCCCTGGTGACGATCGCCATCGTGGGCGGCGTCCTGGCCGGATTCAGCCTGCCGGTGGGACTGTTTCCCAACATCGCCTTTCCCAGGATCGCGGTGACCATCGAGGCCGGCGACCGTCCCATAGATCAGATGGCCACTGTCATCACCCGCCCCATGGAGCAGGCCGTGCGCGCGGCCCCGGGCGTCACCTCGGTGCGGTCGGTCACCAGTCGTGGCGCGGCCGACCTGAAGGTCAGCTTCGGCTGGAACACCGACATGAACCTGGCGCTGCAGCGCACCGAGTCGGCGCTGGCCCGGGCGTCGGCCGCCCTGCCGCCCGGCGTCACCTTCGTCGTTCGCCGGATGGATCCCACGGTCTTTCCCGTCGCCGCCTACAGCCTCACCTCCCTGTCCGCCGGTCCGGTCGCCCTGCGCCGTTACGCGGACCTGACCCTGGCCCCCTTGCTGACCGCCGTGCCCGGGGTCGCCCGGGTCGATTCTCTGGGCGGGGGGCAAGGAGAATACCGCGTCGATGCCGACCCTGGGCGTCTGCGCGCCTATGGCCTCACCGTGGCCGACGTCACCGCGGCGCTCAGCGCCGCCAACGTCCTGGCCGCCACCGGCAAGCTGGAGGATCGCGGCAAGCTCTTCTTGACCCTCAGCGACAGCCGCCTGACCAGCGCGGCCGATATCGACAATGTCGTTCTCAAGACCGCCGGCGGCGGCATCGTGCGCCTGGGCGATGTGGCCACGACGCGGCTGACCAGCGCGCCCAGCTGGATGCGGGTGACAGCCGATGGCCGTCCCGCCGTCAGTGTGCAGATCTATCAGCAGCCCAGCGGCGACACCGTACGCATCGTGCGCGAGGTGGCGGCCGTCTTCGCCAAGGTCAAGGCGACCGCGCCGCCCGGCCTTCGTGTTTCGGGCTGGTACGACCAGAGCGAATTGATCAAGTCCTCGGCCCAGGGCTTGGCCGCCGCCATCGCCATCGGCGCGGTGCTGGCCGCGCTCGTCCTGCTCGTCTTCCTGCGCAACCTGCACATCACCGCGGTGGCGGTGGTCGTCGTGCCGGCGGTGCTGGCCATCACCACCCTGGCGCTCAAGTTGCTCGGCCAGAGTTTCAACATCATGACGCTGGGCGGCATGGCCGCCGCCATCGGCCTGGTCATCGACGACGCCATCGTGATGATCGAACACATGGAGCGGCGTCTGGGCGAACACCCGGGCGATCGTCTGGCCGCCATGCGGGCCGGGGCCGCCGAGTTCTTCCGCCCCCTGGCCGGCTCCTCGGCCGCCACCATCCTGATCTTCCTGCCGCTGGCTTTTCTCACAGGCGTCACCGGCGCCTTCTTCAAAGCCCTTTCGCTGACCATGGCCATCGCCCTGGCCGCCTCGTTCCTGCTCGCCTGGCTGGTGGTTCCCTTCCTCATGGAGCGGCTGTATCGCGAGACGACGCCCATCCAGAGGCCGCGGACGCGCGCCCGCCAGGACTATCGGCGGGCGCTCGAGAGAACCACCAGCGCGCCATGGATCGCCGCCGCGGTGATGATCCCCCTGGTCGTCGTGGGGCTGTGGGCCTTCCTCACCCTGCCCAGCGGCTTCATGCCCAAGATGGACGAGGGCGGCTTCATCCTCGACTACATCACCCCGCCGGGCACCTCGCTCACCGAAAGCGACCGCCTGGTGCGCCAGATCGAGGGCGTGCTCGCCGCCACCCCCGAGGTCGTCACCTATTCGCGCCGCACCGGAGCGCAGCTCGGCGGCGATCTGACCGAATCGAATGTCGGCGACTTTTTCGTGCGTCTCAAACCGCTCCCCCGGCGGCCCATCGAGACGGTGATGGACGAGGTGCGCGGCCGCGTGCAGGCCGGCTCGCCCGGCATCGATGTGGAGACGGCGCAGCTCATCGAGGATGAAATCGGCGATCTCACCGCCGTGCCCCAGCCCATCGAGGTCAAGCTCTACGGCGAGGATCAGGCGCTGTTGCACGCCACTGCCGCTCAGGTGGCGGCGCGCCTGGAAAAGGTGCGCGGCATCGAAGAGGTGCGCGACGGCGTGGTGGTGGCCGGCGACGCCTTGAACGTGCATATCGATCTTGCCAGGGCGGCTCTCGAGGGGATCGCGCCGGCCGAGGCCTCCAGACAGATCACCGCCCTCCTGAGCGGCGAGGTCGCCACCCAGATCCAGTCGGGCGTCCTGCTCACCGACGTGCGCGTGTGGATTCCCGCTGGCCAGCGCGACCGGGTGTCGGCCATCGCCGATCTGCCCCTGCGGGCGGCGGACGGCCATATTTTTTCCCTCTCTCGCATCGCCACGGTGGAAACCCTGGCCGGGCAGGCGGAGATCGATCGGGAGGGCGGACGGCTGATGGTTCCGGTCACCGCGCGCGTCGTCGGCCGGGACCTGGGATCGGCGGCCAGTGAGGCCCGGCATCGGATCGCCGCTAGCGGCGTGCTGCCGGCCGGCGTCACCTTCGAGATGGGCGGACTCTACGCCGAACAGCAATCGGCCTTCCGGGGCCTGGCCTTGGTCTTCGTCGCCGCCCTGGCGGTGATCACCGTTCTCTTGCTGCTGCTCTATGAGAATTTCCGCATTGTCGGCGCCATCGTCGCCATGCCCCTGATGGCCGCCTGCGCGGTGGCTGTCGGGCTGCGCGTCGTCGGCGTCGAGCTTAACATCATGGCGCTGATGGGCCTGACCATGGTCATCGGCATCGTCACCGAAGTGGCGATCTTCTATTTCACCGAATACGACTCGCTGGTCGAGGGCGGCGTTGCGCCGGCGCGCGCGCTTATCGACGCCGGGGCCAACCGGCTACGGCCCATCGCCATGACCACCATCGCCGCCATCCTGGCCTTGGCCCCCCTGGCCCTGGGCTCATCCATGCAGAAGCCCCTGGCCATCGCCATCATCGTCGGATTGATCGCCCAGGGCCCCCTGGTCCTGCTGGTGATGCCCGCGTTCTATCGGCTGATCGGCGGTCTGGGGCCGGGGCCCGAGCCTTCCGCGGCTTCGGTCTAGCGCGTCCGCCACCTAAGTCGCTCCTCCAAAACCCCGTCATAGCCGGGCGTCAGTCCCAGCTATGACGGGTTTTGGGGGGTGGGCCGCCTCAACTCAACTGGCCAATGCGCTAGGGCGCCAAGCGGACGCTTTGCTTCGCGCTGTCCGCCGGGCATAAAGTTCCCCGCATGGTCAATCTCGCCACCACCGCTCCCATTGTCCTGGCCTCCTTCATGGCCTGCGCCGTGGAAGTCGTCGAGGCCTTCACCATCGTGCTGGCGGTGAGCATCGTGCGCGGCGCGCGGCCGGCGGCGCTGGGAACGGCGGCGGCCCTGGCGGTGCTGGCGGTCGCCGTGGCGATCTTCGGACCGCTGCTGGCCACCGTGCCCATCCACGGCCTGCAGCTTGTCGTCGGCGTGCTGTTGCTGGTGTTTGGCCTGGGCTGGCTGCGCAAGGCGGTCCTGCGGGCCGGCGGCGCCCTGGCCCTGCATGATGAGACAGCCGCCTTCGCCCACCAGACCGAGGCCCTGCGCAGCGAAGCTCCGACCTCCCGCCAGGCCGCGGACTGGCTCGCCGGCATCGTCGCCTTCAAGGCGGTCCTGCTTGAGGGAACCGAAGTGGTGTTCATCGTCCTGGCGATCGGCGCCCGGCCGGGCCTGCTCGTCCCCGCCTCCCTGGGCGCGGCGGCCGCCTGCGTACTGGTGCTGGCGACGGGTGTCGCGCTCCGCGCGCCGCTCTCGAAGATCCCCGAAAACAGCCTCAAGTTCATGGTCGGCGCCATGTTGACCGGCTTTGGCGTGTTCTGGTGCT
>PMOM01000016.1 GCA_003161535.1 Caulobacteraceae bacterium
AACAGTGTGGCCAGCATCTGGGTGGTCAGCTCCACCGATACCTTGTCCACCCAGTCGAAAGTCTCGCCCCTCGGCAGAGCGTCGAGAATGGCGCCGGCGCGCTCGCGGATGATCGGCTCCATGTTGGCCAGATTGGCCGGCGAGACGATGGGGCTGACCACCTTTCGCTGAGCGTCGTGCTTGGGCGGGTCCATGGAAATGAAGCTTGGCCGGCGCAGAGTGGGTTTCGCATCGCGGATGGTGATGCCGCCGAGGGCCGCTTCGGAGGAAAAAACGCCGTGGTTTGTATCCACGGTCATGATGTCGGCATACTTGGTCACCGACCAGTAGGGGCCAAACTCGCTCTGGCGGCACCAGTGAACCGGCTCCTCGGCGCGCAGGCGCTCAAACCACGGCCAGTGGCTGTCGGTCAGAAAGAGTTCCGGGTCGCCGACATGGAAGTCGGCCAGTGGCGTGGCGTAAGCCTTGGCCCGAGCGTCCTTGGCGAGATTGATTGAGCCGTCGGCCATGATCTTCGCTTCCTCTGTTTGCCCCCGCCCTGGCTAACCGTCGATGCGCACGGGCATGGCTTCATAGCCCCGAATGAAGTTCGAGCGCAGGCGGCGCGGCTCGCCGACGATCTCCAGAAACGAGAATCGCTTGAGAATCTCCTCCCAGACGATTTTCAGCTGCATCTCGGCCAGGCGATTGCCGAGGCACCGGTGGACGCCAAAGCCGAAGGACAGATGCTGGCGCGGACGCATGCGGTCTATGACGAAGGCCTCTGGATCGTCGATCGCCGTCTCGTCGCGGTTTCCTGAAACGTACCACATGACGACCTTGTCGCCCTTTTTGATCGCCTTGCCGCCAAGCTCATAGTCGCCAAGGGCGGTGCGCCGCATATGCGCCACCGGGGTTTGCCAGCGGATGATCTCCGGAACCGCCGTCTCCAGGAGCGAAGGGTCGCGGCGAAGCCGATCATAGATCTCGGGGTTCTCATTCATCGCCACCAGCGCGCCGCTGATGGAATGGCGGGTGGTGTCGCTGCCGGCGACGACCAGAAGGACGATGTTGCCCATGAAATTGTAGGGATCATCGCTGGTGGTGGCCTCGCCGTTGGCGAGCATGGATATCAGATCATTGCGCGGCGGCGCGCCCTTGCGTTCGTTCCACAGCGCCATGAACTGCGAGAAGGTCGCGAACATCTCGCCTTGCCGCTCCTCTTCGGTGGCCACCAAGCCATCGGGGCCCGGGGTGGTGAGAATGAGGTCCGAGGCGCGCGGCAGCAGCCGGCGATGCTCAAATGGAAAATCGAACAGGGTGGCCAGCATCTGGCTGGTCAGCTCCACCGACACCTTGTCGACGAAGTCGAAGGTTTCGCCCCGCGGCAGCTCGTCAAGAATCTTCGCCGCTCGCTCGCGGATCAGCGGCGCCATGGCAGCCATGCTGGCGGTGGAGAACATTGGCGTCACCACCTTGCGTTCGGCGTCGTGATCGGGGGGATCCAGCCCGATGAAGCTGGTGCGGGACCGCTCCTCATATCCATCGAAGATCGTGATGCCGCCCAATTCGGCGCTTGAGGAGAATACCTGGTGGTCGCCTTCCACGGCGATGATGTCGTTGAACTTCGTCACCGACCAATAGGGGCCGAACTCGCTCTTTGGACACCAATGCACCGGATCTTCCCGCCGAAGACGCTCAAACCACGGCCAATGAGTGTTGGTGCGCAGAAGTTCGGGATCATCGACCTGGAAATCCTCGAGGGGCGTGGAATAGGCCAGGTCGCGCGCCGCCTTGGCGCGCACATCTTGGGCGATTCTCGCTGAACCATCGGCCATCGCCGCGCCTCCGTCATGACTGTGATCAGCATAGCGCCCCCCGAGGTCGGCGAAAGGTCCATTCGTCTGACCGTTCAGCGCAAGACTTTCTCCAGCCGGCCCATGGCCGTGCGCAGAACCTCGGGCGAGCGGCAGACGCAAAGGCGCAGGAAGCTCTCCGAGCCTGGTCCGAAGAATACCCCCGGGGCCAGGCCAACCTGGGTCGCCGCGAGGATATCCAGGCAGGCGGCGCGGGCGTCGGGCATGCCGTCCACTTCGAAAAAGGCGTACATGCCGGCCGCCGGCCGCGGTCCCAGCCTGACTCGGCCGAAGCCCTCCAGAGCATCGCAGACAATCTCCACGCCGTTTTGGCAGTAGTCGCGCATGAAGGCGACGAACGGTTCGCCCTCCTCGACGGCCGCCACGCCGGCGTGCTGCAGAAAGGTGGTCACGCCGCTGGTGGTGTACTGGACCGCCATGGCCAGAGTCGGTCCCAGGGACGGTGGATGAGTCAGCCAGCCCAGCCGCCAGCCGGTCATCGCCCACGACTTGGAGAAGCTGTTGATGACCAGCACTCGGTCCTCCGGCTCGGCGAGATCCAGAATGGTGTCGGCGGCCCGGCGGCCGAACGCCAGGCGGTTGTAGACCTCGTCGGCGATCAACCAGACGCCGCGGCGCCGGCAAAGATCGAGCAGTGCGCCCTGGGTCGCCATCGGAATCATCGCGCCGGTGGGATTCCCGGGCGATGCGTAGAACACTGCCTTGACGGTCGGATCGATGGCGGCGGCGACCTTGTCCACGTCCAGCGTCCAGCCACCCGGCCCGTGATCCATGCAAACCGAGCGCACATTGGCGCCCACCAGCTGGGCCATGCCGCCCATGTTGGGCCACACCGGGTCGATGACGAGGATGCTGTCGCCAGGCTCGGCGATCAGCTGCACGGCCAGCATGATGGCGTACATGCCGCTGGCGGTGACGGTGATGCGGTCGGCGGTGATCGCCCGTTGGCCCAGGCCGGAAAGATAGGTCGCCAGAGCCTGCCGAAGCGCAGGGATGCCGTTCTGGTGGGTGTAGAACACTTCCCCGGCCGCGATGGCCCGCGTCATGGCCTCGGCGATGAACGGGGGCGCCGCCACGTCGCCTTCCCCGAACCACAGGGGGATGATGTCGCGGTCGCCAAATCCGCCCCGGGCCAGGCTGGAGATGTTCTCCAGCGGGATGCGGCCTATCGCGGGCCGAACGCCCGACAAGGCGAGCTCGGGATGGTGGGCGGCGGCGGCGCGTGTCGCGGGACTCGTCGAAGACATGGGGCGACCTATAGACGATCCGCGAGAGAATCACGCCCCTCGGCGAAGTTCGACTCAGCCTAAGCCACCCGGCTGAATCCGTCCGCGCTCCAGTCTTCGCTGCCGACGCCGTGGTGAACCACGAACAGGCCATCGCGATCGTATTTCGCCTTCACGCCGCG
>PMOM01000150.1:0-2511 GCA_003161535.1 Caulobacteraceae bacterium
GCCAAGCCCGAGCGCCGCCGCGCGGACGTCGCCTTCCATCTGGCGGCCAAGCCGCCGGTCGTCAAATAGAGCTTGGGACGGCTCTAGGCGGCCTCATCCTTACGCCGAGGATGGAAGAACAGCGCCTGGCCGATGGCGGCCTTCACCGTCTCCGGCTGGAATGGCTTGGTGATGAGGAACGTCGGCTCCGGCCGCTCGCCGGTCAAAAGCCGTTCGGGAAAGGCGGTGATGAAGATCACCGGCACATCGAGGCGCGAGAGAATATCCTTGACCGCATCGATGCCCGACGATCCGTCGGCCAGCTGAATGTCGGCAAGCACCAGTCCGGGAGTCTTTCGCGCCACGGACTCCGCCGCCTCGGCGCGCGTGGCGGCGATTCCCGTGACCGTGTGCCCGAGCTCCTTGACGAGGGCCTCGATGTCGGCGGCGATCACCGGCTCATCCTCGATAATCAACACGTCAGTGGCCAATTCGGCGTCGATCTCTCTTTGCGCCTCGGATATCAAGGTCCCGACCTCGGCGAAATCTGTTCCCAGAATCTGCGCCGCCTCGCTGGGGGTGAAGCCTTCCACGGCGGTCAGCAGAAAGGCTTGGCGCGAACGCGGAGCGATCCGCATCAGCCTGAGGCCCGCCGTGTCGGGCGTGGCCACGCTATCGGGGCCGCGAGGCTCCAGCCGCGCGCCGGTAACGCACCAGATGGTGTGAAAGACATGGTAAAGCGCGACACGGGGCGACAGCTGGGGGTCCAGGGACCGCTCTCCAGCCGCGAGGGCTTCCAGGGCGACACGCACATAGTGATCGCCCGTGGTCTGATCGCCGGTCAGAGCGCGCGCGTAGCGGCGGACGTAAGGCAGGTGCGGCGAAAGCTTGGCTAATAGACTCATGGCCCCTCCGTATCATCTTCCAAGCAGAACCGGGAGGGGTCGATTGATCGCCTTCGCCTCGCCCGTCGCGGGAGGGAACGGCAAAGTCAGCGTCGCGGTTCCCGAGAAACTTCGCGCGCGCGCAGCCGGTCCTTCGCGCCCGCGAGACAGGCCGGTTGTCATTTTGGGGAACTCGATGGCGGTCGATGCGTTTGCGGAAGTCCAGCGACAAGCGAGGGCGCCTTGTCGCGCCCAGGCGCAGAGTCAAGCAAGGGGGTGTATGAAACAGCCGCCACGACGCTCGGGCGCCCTGGACGAGGCGCGACTTCGGCAGCAGGCTATCGGCGCCAGATTGCGCCAGATTTTCGATGACGTGGTGAACGAACCGGTCCCGGACGAGTTCCTGGATATTCTCCGTGACGCGGACGCTCGCGACGCGGGGAAGGGTCGATGACGACCGTCTCGCGCGCGGATCGCCCGGACGACCCAGCCCGCGACCGAGCGTTCAAGGGCGACTTGGTGGCGCTGATTCCGCATCTGCGCGCCTTTGCGCGCACGCTCACCGGCGATCCAACGGCTGCCGACGATCTGGCCCAAGATGCGATGATGAAGGCCTGGGACGCCCGCGCCAGTTTCGAAATGGGCACCAATATGAAGGCGTGGACCTTCATGATTCTGCGCAACCAATTCTACTCGGAAAAGCGCCGCTCGTGGCGGCAGAGCCAGCTGGATCAGGAAGCGGCCGAGCGGACCTTGGTGGCCATCGATGACCCCGCCGCGCCGGTGGCCCTCGACGAGCTCCGCCTAGGTCTTGGGATGTTGCCGTCCGAGCAGCGAGAAGCGTTGGTTCTGGTGGGCGCCGGCGGCTTCGCTTACGAGGAGGCGGCGGAGATCTGCGGCTGCGCCGTCGGCACGGTGAAAAGTCGCGTCAGTCGAGCGCGGCGCGCCCTGCAAGACATCCTCGACCGAGGTGAATATCACCGAGACGGCGCGGCGGCGAGTGAAGCCATGGGCTCGATCTTGGCCCACGCGGAGCGTCTGAGCAACGCGCGGTGACGCCCTCCGCCCGGAAAGGCCGGTGGGGACGCTCGACCATCCGCGTCCGACTGGGCATCGCCTTGGCGATCGCGCTGGCGCCAGTCCTGCTGCTCAGCGCGGTGCAATCGGCCCTGAACTTTCAGCATGAAGCGCGAAGCCAGCGCGCCGAATTGGTCGCCGCCGCCGAGCGGAGCGCGGCCACCGTGCGGGCGCGCATGGCCGCCGGCGAGGTCCTGCTGCAAACCCTTGGGCCCAGTTCCGTGGGGTCTTTGTGCGCACAGCGGCTGGCCCAGATCAGGGCGCGCATTCCCGGCTACGCCAACCTAATCCGCTTTGATTCCATGGGCGATGTGGCCTGCGCCGCGGCGGGCGCGCCACCCGATCCGGGGCGACGCCAGCGGCCGTGGTTCCGCGCCTTGGCGTCGGGCGCGCCGAGCATGGTGACCAGCGACCCTGGAATTCCCTATGCGGACGAGCCGGCCCTGCTGGCCAACGTCCGCGCCCAGGATGACCGGGGCCGGTTTGCCGGCGTGCTGACCGCCGTTATCACCCTGGCCAGCCTTCGCCCCGAAAAGGCCGACCGCTCTCTGCCGCCCAGGTCCGAAGTCGC
>PMOM01000150.1:2584-3728 GCA_003161535.1 Caulobacteraceae bacterium
CGGCTGGGCAGCCTGCGGGTGTTCACGTCCGCTCCGCTCGTCGGGCGGGAGGTTTACGTCTTGCTGTCGGCGCCTTCGCAAGGGGTGGTTTCCTGGGCGTGGGTCAATCCAGTGTCCGCCCTGGTGCTACCGCTGCTGGCGTTCACGCTTGCCTGGGCGGCTGTGTGGATCGTGGCCGATCGCGGGGTCGTGCGCTGGATCGCCTACCTGAGGCGCATCGCGGCGCTTTACGCGCGCGGCCGATATGGCGTGCACCCAGTGCGGGCGCGGGGCGCGCCCGAGGAAATCCGCGACCTTGCCGAGACTCTGGGCGCCATGGCCGACACCGTCGCCGCGCGCGACCGCGTCCTCAAGGAGACCCTCGCTTACAAGGATGACCTGATGCGCGAGATTCATCATCGGGTGAAGAACAACCTGCAGGTGATTTCCTCGCTTTTGAACATGCAGCAGCGCGCTTTGACCGATCCCGCGGCTAGGGCGGCGATATCCGACACGCGCCAAAGGATCGCCGCCTTGGCGCTGATCTACCGCGCTCTCTATCAGGGCCCGGACTTGAGGCGGGTGAATTTGGGCGATTTCCTGGACGAACTGATCGCCCAACTGGTGATGACCGAGGCCGGCAAGGGCGGCAAGATTCGCACCCAATTGACGCTTGATCCCCTGATTGTCGACCCCGATCACCTGGCCCCGCTGGCTCTCTTCGCCGTCGAGGCGATCACCAACGCCAAGAAGCACGGGCTGGGCGAAGCGACCGGTCTGCTCTGCGTCACCCTCACCGTTCGGGGCGCTCGCGCGCAACTCGCCATTACCGACAACGGCACCGGTCCCGCCTCCATCGGCGGGGCCGCCGTGGTCAAGGAAGGGGTCGGCCGCACTCTGATGACCGCCTTTGCCCGCCAACTTCAGGGCGAGGTCACTTTTTGCTCCAACCCCGGCGGGGGGTTGACCACGCGCTTGATCTTCCCCACGCTTGATCCCGCCGGATCCTCCGACGACCTCGGGGAAGGAACCGCGCCCTGATTGAGGCGTTCACACCGCGGCGCGAATCGCCGCCCTCTTGGGAGACTATAGACAGCATGCGTAAGATCATCATCTTGGCGGTTCTCGCCGCCAGCTTGGCCACCACGGCTTGCAACACGGTCTC
>PMOM01000029.1 GCA_003161535.1 Caulobacteraceae bacterium
CTTGGCGGAATGATTGTCCAGGGAATCGTCAAGAGCGGTCTGGGCGATCGACCGACCGGCCATTCCCACCGCCAGGGCGGCGGCAAGGAGCATCATGATCCATCCGGAAGTGGGGGTGTTGCGCATGACGATGACTAACGCGCGGCGTCGGTGACAATGGTGTGGGCATTGCGATTGTGCGAATCGGCCGCGTCCCCGACGCTGGTGTCGATGGGGCGCTCCTTGCCATAGGAGACGGTGTCGATACGCGACGGCGAGAGGCCCTTGCTCACCAGATAATCGCGCACCGCGTTGGCGCGCCGCGCGCCCAGGGCGAAGTTATATTCCCGCGTCCCGCGCTCGTCGGTATTACCCTCGATTCTGACATGCACGGCCGGATAGCGGGCGAGCCAAGCCGCCTGGGTGTCGAGGACGGCGCGGGCTTCGTCGGTGACGTTGAAGCGGTCGAAGGCGAAATAGACGAGGTCGCCCGCATTGATCACGAAGTCCCGAGACGAACCGGGCGTGGGAGCGCCGGTCTCCTGGCTCTCCTCGACGGCGCCCGGTCCGGGCGCGGCATACCGTGAGGGCGGCGTCGGGGTCGCCGTCGCCACCGGTCCCATCGGCTTGGGCCGCGAAGCGCACGCCGCCATCGAAGCGGCGGCCAGGATAACGAGGGCCGCGCGCGCTGTGGGGGAATGGAAAAGGTTCATGATGGCTTCCTTACGAGATAGGGCCAAGGGAGACGGGGGCGCCGAACAAAGCGGTCAAGGCGGACGGCGCCTCAATCCCAAAGACGCCGAAACTTTGGCCAGGACGTGGCGCCGCTAGCGAAGCAAGGACGACCAGGCCGGATCCGAGGCCCGCAAAGCATAGGGCGCCGGGGCCAGAAGGCGGCCAGAGACATCCACCGTCCAAAGGTGAGCGCCTGGCCCGCCCGTGTCGCGGGAGAACAGAATGACCCGGCTGTTGGGCGCCCAGGTTGGCCCCTCGTCGAGGTAACTGCTGGTCAAGAGGCGTTCATTGGAACCGTCGGGGCGCATGACGCCGATGTGAAACTGGCCCCCCTCCTGCTTGGTGAAGGCGATCAGCTTGCCGTCCGGACTCCACACGGGCGTGGTGTAGCGCCCCGAACCAAAGGAGATGCGGTTCACGTTCGAGCCGTCGGCGTTCATCACATAGAGTTGGGGCGATCCGCCGCGATCGGAATTGAACACCACGCGCCCGGCGTCAGGGGAGAAGGACGGCGAGGTGTCGATGGCCGGATCGGTGGTCAGCCTGGCGACGGCGTGGCTGGCCAGATCCATCACATAGACGTCGGTGTCGCCGGCTTTCTCCGCGGAAAAGACCACCTTGCGCCCATCGGGCGAAAACCGGGGTGCGAAGACCATGCCCGGGAAATGTCCGAGCGCTTCCTGCCGGCCGGTGTCGATGTTGAGCAGGTAGAGGGTCGAGCCGGTGGGGCGCAGGGCCATGTAGGTGATTTCCTGGCTATTGGCGGAAAACCTTGGCGTAAACACCAGATAGGAGCCGTCGGTGAGGTAACTGGGATTGGCGCCGTCCTGATCCATGATTTCCAGGCGACGCACAGGTTTTGCTCTCGTGCCGCTTTCGGCGACGAAGACCACTCGGGTATCGAAATAGCCCTGCTCGCCGGTCAGTTTTTCGTAAACGGCGTCGGCGATCTTGTGGGCGACCCGGCGCCAGTTCTGTGGCGTGGAGGTGAACTCCATCCCCAGGAGCTGCTCTCCGGCGTAGACGTCCCACAGCCGAAAATCGGCCCGCAGATGTCCGTCGCCGTCAGCGGCCACATGGCCGGTGAGCAGGGCCTGGGCGCTGACCGCCTTCCAGGCATCGAATTGGGGCTGAAGGTTCACGTCCGATCCGAGGGGCGGAAAGGCGCCGGCGTCGAGCGGCCGGAAAAGGCCCGAGCGCTTCAGGTCGGCGGTAACGACGTCGGAGAGCTGCCCAGCCACCGGCGCGCCGCCGAAAGACGGGATGGCGATCGGCAGGGGTTGAGTGTCGCCCTGATCCACATTGATGACGATCTCGGCGCTCGCCGGCGCCACGGCCGTCAGGTTGGCGACGAGCGCCGCCGCGAGGGCCGCGAGAACCACTTTGCAGGAACGCATGGGCTTTGCCTCCTTAGCGCCTTGAGCACGCCGTCTTGGCGTCGAAGTTTACCTTGAAGGCGTTGCGACGGAAGACCGCCGCGTAGGGTTCGGCCTGATGGACGGCGTCGATGGCCCGCCGGGCGGCGGCGAAAACCACCGGATCGGATGACGATTCCCGCCCTCCGGCGCTCACGCGGCCGACCAGGCGGCCATCCTGACCCACGGTAAATGTCACCAGCACCGTCACCGCGTCCCCACCCTCGACGCTGCAATTGGGATTCCACAGGCGGTTAAGAAGTTGCGAAAGACCGGCCTTGTCGCTCTGCGAGACTCCCTGTCCCGCATCGACACGCGCCTGCGGAGCGGTCTCGGCGCGGGTGGCGCCGCGAGCCGCGAAGGCGGCGCGGGCGGGCGCGACGCGAGCCGATCTGGCGATGCTGGCCTGCAGGGCGTCGAGGTTGAGGTCCGGCGTGGCGGGCGCCGGCTTGGCCAGGGGTTTCGCCGGCAGGGGCGTCGGGCTGGGCGCGGGCTTGGATGTCGGCCTTTCCAGCGCCGCTCGCGGCGCCGCCGCCGGCGCTGGCGGCGGCGCGGGCGCTTTGGCCAGCGGGATCGGCGTTTCCACCTGGGCGGCCTGGGCTATGGGGGCCGCCTCGGCGGGGCGCGAGTCGGTGGTCGGCTCACTGGAGACAATGTTGATCGGCACCGTCGATCCCGTCGGCGGGATCGACGGCTGCCTGGCAATGACGACGAAGAAGGCGAACAGGCCCAAATGCAGCGCCAAGGCGGCCAGAAGCGCCGGCCTCAGATCGCCCCGCCGCCGATCATCGATGGCGGTCATGGCGCGCCCGGCGCGGCCCCCGCGTCTTTCTCCGAGGCCCTGGCGGCCGCGCCGGAGGATGGCCCGCCGGTGTCGGTGATCAGATCTATGGTGGAGAAGCCGGACGCCGACAGGCTGGCCATGACCTGGGCGACAAGGGCGTAGGGAGCCCGGCCGTCGGCCCGCACATAGATCGGCTTGGCGTAACTCTCGCCGGCCGCCTGCCGCAGCGCCGGCGAAAGGGCCGCGAAGGCTACCGGCGTCTCATTGAGGAACACCTGGCCGCTGGCGCGGACGGAGACGGTGAGAGGCTCAGCCTGATCCTGCACCGCGCTGGCCTCGGTCTTGGGCAATTGCAAGGGCACGCCTACGGTCAGCAGCGGGGCGGAGATCATGAAGATGATCAGGAGCACCAGCATCACGTCAACAAGCGGGGTGACATTGATCTCCGACAGCGCCGCGCGCCTGCCGCGGCGGGCGCGGCCCCGGCGTCGGCCGGCGGCGAAGGCGTCGTGCGCCGAGAGGGCCATGGGACCTACTTCCGCTCCGCGAGGCGCCGCTGGATGGCCGTCACCAGATCGTCGGCGAAGCCCTCGAGGCGGGCGGCATACTTGCCGGCGTCGGTGGAAAACTTGTTGTAGGCGATATAGGCGGGAATGGCGGCGGCGAGGCCGACCGCGGTGGCGAAAAGCGCCTGGGCGATGGATGGCGCGACCACCGACAGATTGGTGTTCTT
>PMOM01000292.1:0-2152 GCA_003161535.1 Caulobacteraceae bacterium
GTACCAATAGAGCCGGGCCAGATTGTGCAGATGGCGCACGCGCAGGGCGCGCTGGCCGCCGCGCCCATAGGCCTCCATGTAGTCGCCGAACACCGGATCGGTGAGCATCGGCACGTGGCCGAAGACATCGTGGAAGATGTCCGGCTCCTTGAGATAGTCGAGCTGGTCTGGACGGCGGATGAACTGGCCGGCCGGAAAGCGCCGGTTGGCCAGATGATCGAAGAACACCGCGTCCGGCACCAGCCCCGGCACGGCGACAACGCGCCAGCCGGTCAGGCGGACCAGCTCCTCATTGATGCGCGCGAAATCGGGAATGCCGCCGCGATGCAGGTCCAGCACGTCCAGGCCGCGCAGGAAGGGGTCGCACACGCGTCCGGGCAAGAGCTGTCGCTGGCGCTCGTAAAGGGTCGTCCAGGTCTGGTGTTCGGCGGCGGTGTAGGCGCCCCACGCCTGATCGATGGTCCAGTCGGCGGCGGCGTGCGGGGGCGGCGAGGGGGCGGCGGCTTCGGCGGCGAGACTCATGGACAAGGAATGACCCGCATTGAAGACAAGTTCCAGCCCCACCGTTTTCCCCGCGAAAGCGGGGATCCAGCGCAAGGACTCTTGATTGCCGTCCGCCTGCACGGACAAAGAAAAAAGCCTGGGTCCCCGCTTTCGCGGGGAAAGCTAAAAAAAGAGAATCGGACGTGGCTAGTGGGTGATTCGCGGCCGCAGCTGATAGCGGCCCGGCGTGAAATCATCGAAGATCAGCGCGGTGTGGGGATGGCCCACCGGCTGGTTGCTTTCGTCGGGAAGCAGATTCTGCTCGGAGACATAGGCCACGTAGCTCGACTGATCGTTCTCGGCCAGCAGATGATAGAAGGGTTGGTCCTTGCGCGGCCGGGCATCCTCGGGAATGGCCAGCCACCAGTCCTCGCTGTTGGCGAACACCGGATCGACATCGAAGATCACGCCGCGAAAGGGAAACCTGCGGTGCTTGACCACTTGGCCGATGTCGAACTTGGCGAGGCGCGCATTCATGATCTTGCCATTACCGTCCTGGCGCTGAATGGAGGGTGAACGTAAGCCCTTCGCCCGCCCCCGGGAGAGACCGCCTATCGTCGCACCCATCTCCTTGATAAAGATTTACCGTGAGCGCGGGCCAAACGCCATCGGCGGCGCTTAGGTTTTTCGAGGACGGGATCAGACCATGAGCGAGGCCGCGGTCGCGCCCGCCGGCCGAAGCGGCGGCGCCGGCCCACCGCCCGATCGCGGCGCGATCTGCGCGGCGCTTGATCTGGGCACCAACAATTGCCGCCTGCTCATCGCCACGCCCAGCGAGGGCGGGTTTCGCATCGTCGATTCTTTTTCGCGGATCGTCCGTCTGGGCGAGGGACTGTCGGAGAGCGGCCGCCTGGGCGAAGCGGCCATGGAGCGGGCCATCGGCGCCCTTGGCGTTTGCGCCGANNGCCGCCAACGGCGCGCGGTTCATCGGCGAAGTGGCGCGCCGCACCGGCCTGCGCCTGACCGTCATCGAGCCTCTCGAAGAGGCGCAGCTTTCCGTCGCCGGATGCCTCGATCTCCTGGATCGCGGGGCGCGCGCCGCCCTGGTCCTGGATGTGGGCGGCGGCTCGACCGAGCTTTCCTGGATTGACCTGACCGCCCCGGGCCTGGACGTCGAACCCCGGCGCCTGGCCTATTGGCGCCTGCCCATCAAGGCGTGGCTCTCGGCCCCCATCGGCGTGGTCACCCTGGCCGAGCGGTTTCCGCAATCGGCCGCCGGCGATGCGGCCGCCTGGCGGGGCATGGTCGAAGCGATGAAGGCGCACATCGCCGCCTTTGCCCACGCCGACGTCTTTCGCGAGACCTTCGCGGCGGGCCACGCCCACATGGTGGGAACGTCCGGGGCCATCACCAGCCTGGCGGCCCTGCATCTGGGGCTCCCCCGCTACGACCGCGCCCGCGTCGACGGCCTGTGGATGACGCGGGGCCAGTGCGAACGGGTGGCCGACCGCCTCGCGGCGCTGACGGTGGCCCAGCGCGCCGCCGAGCCGTGCATCGGCGTCGACCGCGCCGATCTGGTCTTGGCTGGCGCGGCCATCCTGCAGGCGGTGCAGGAGGTGTGGCCCTGCGAGCGGGTGCGGGTCGCCGACCGGGGCCTTCGCGAAGGCCT
>PMOM01000292.1:2232-3778 GCA_003161535.1 Caulobacteraceae bacterium
TGGCTGGAGCGCCAGATCAACGATCCCTTCGTCACCCAGGCCAAGGCCCGTGGCTACCGCTCCCGCGCGGCGTTCAAGCTGGCCGAGATCGACGACCGCTTCGGCCTGATCGGGCGCGGCGCGCGCATCATCGATCTGGGCTGCGCGCCGGGCGGCTGGCTGCAGATCGCCGTGGAGCGGGGGGCCGGGGCGGTGGTCGGGGTCGATCTCCTGCCCGTCGAGCCCCTGGCGGGGGCGACCATCCTCCAGGCCGACTTCACCGATCCGGCCTGCCCGCCGCGCCTCATCGAGCTTCTGGGCGGCGCGCCCGACCTCATCGTCTGCGACATGGCCCCCAACACCACCGGCCACCGCCAGACCGATCACTTGCGCATCGTCGGCCTGGTCGAGGCGGCGGCGGACTTCGCCGTCCAGGTGCTGCGGCCCGGCGGCGCCTTCGTCTCCAAGGCCTTCCAGGGTGGCGAGACGGCCGCTCTGCTAAAGCTTCTCAAGCAAAGCTTCGCCAAGGTGCGCCACGTCAAGCCCAAGGCCAGCCGCGCGCAAAGCTCCGAGCTTTACCTGCTGGCCACCGGGTTCAAGGGGCGGATTAACCCTCTCCCATCGGGGGAACGGTTTAGGTGAACTCCCTCGAGTGGGCGCGAGGTCGCGCGCGCCTTCTCTACCCGACCGTCATCGCCGGCCTTTGTGCCGGCGACCCATCAGCGACACGGCGCAGGAACGCCATAAGCGCCGGCCGCCGAGTTCAATGGGTGGCCGGGACTGACGNNCGCGCGGCGCGCGGCTATACGAGGCTCGCAAAACGGAGAGTCTCATGGAGATTCGCGAAGGGCTCGCCTTCGACGATGTTTTGCTTGAACCCGGTCCATCCGAGGTGATGCCCACCCAGGTCGACACGTCGACCCGGTTCACCCGCGAAATCAGCCTCAACATCCCCCTGGCCTCGGCGGCCATGGATACCGTCACCGATAGCCGCCTGGCCATCGCCATGGCCCAGGCCGGGGGCCTCGGCGTCCTGCACCGCAACCTCACCGTCGAGGCCCAGGCCGATCAGGTGCGCGAGGTCAAACGCTACGAAAGCGGCATGGTGATCAATCCGCTCACCATCCATCCGGCCACCACGCTCAAGGAGATCCGCCAGATCAAGGAGCGGCGGCGCATCTCCGGCTTTCCGGTGGTCGACGCCAAGTCTGGGCGCCTGGTCGGCATCCTCACCAACCGCGACATGCGCTTCGANNCTGCTCCGCCGCCACAAGATCGAGCGGCTGATCGTCGTCGACGATGACTACCGCGCCGTCGGCCTGATCACCGTCAAGGACATGGAAAAGGCCGAGGCTCACCCCGACGCCGCCAAGGATTCCAAGGGCCGGCTGCTGGTCGGCGCGGCCTCCACCGTCGGCGACGGCGGTTTCGAGCGCTCCATGGCCCTCATCGACGCGGGCGTCGACGTGGTGGTCATCGACACCGCCCACGGCCATTCCAAACAGGTCAGCGACGCGGTGCGCCGCCTGGCTCGGGAAACCAACCGGGTGCAGATCGTCGCCGGCAA
>PMOM01000115.1 GCA_003161535.1 Caulobacteraceae bacterium
TGCCAAAGCTGCGGGGCCATCAGGCCGCCGGCGGCGTGGACGGCGTCGATGACGCTCTTCCAGGCGGCCAGTTCGCTTTGCCCATGAAAGCGCGGAATGTTCGGATCATTGAGAGACACCGGCCGCTCGACGCCCGTGCCCTCGGAGATGATCAGGCCGATCTCGGCGGCGGCCCGGCGGGCATAGTAGGCGGCGACATCGTCCGTCGGCACGCCGCCAGGGGATTTGGAGCGGGTCATCGGCGCCATGACCAGGCGGTTGGGCATTTTGAGGCTTTTGCAGGCGAAGGGCTGGAAAAGGGCGTCGATGCTCATGGGTGGAAGGGCCGCTCGAGGTGAAGGGGCGACGTCCTCTAAACGCTTGTTCGGATTCTTTGTCCTCAGAAAACCTGCGGGCGCGTTGAGGGAGGGCGCGGAACTTGATCGCCGACCGCTTCGTTCAGCCAGGGTTCAGCTTCGTCGGCTATGGTGCGAGGCGACGGGCATCGGCCCAGGCATGGAAACGGGATCTTCCTATGGTGAAATCAATGAGAGCAGCCTTGGCCGCCTTGACGATCGGCGCCTCGGCGCTGGCGCTTACGCCGGCGATGGCTCAGACGCATTCCGGCGGCGGACGCACGGGCGCGAGTTCCGGTTTCCGCGGCGGCGGCAGCGGGTTTAGAAGCGGCGGCTTCAGCGGCGGCGGCTTCCGCGGAGGCGGATTCCGCGGCGGCGGCTTTAGAGGGTTCGGCGGCTGCTGTGGCGGCTTCTATGGCGACCCGTTCTTTTGGGGCGGCCTGGGCTTTCTAGGCGGCTACGCCCTGGCGGGGCCGGTCTATTACGACAGCTACGACAGCTACTATCCCGACGCGCCTCCGCCAGGCTATGGCGCCTATCCCGACGCGCCACCGCCGCCGCAAGGCTACGGATCCTATGGCGCCGGCCCGACGGGCGCGGCCCCCCCGGCCAGATATGACTGCGACGGCTGGCGCTGGGACGCCAATGCGCGGCGTTACGTGGCCGCCAAGGTGTCGTGCAACTAGGCTGAAGATCGCCTAGGCCAGGGCGTCGAGCAGTTCGACCTGCGGACGCCCGGCCATGCACGGCCCCATCTTGGCGCCGAGTTCCTTGAAATAGTCGCTCTGGCCGTGCGCGGTGAGGGCGTCCTGGTCCTTGTAGAGCTCCAGCACCTTGTAGGTGTTGGGCTCGGCTCGGCTTTTGGTGAGCTGATAGAAGAGATTGCCGGGTTCATTGGCGCGGACCTTGGCCGCCAGCTCGCTGAACACCGCTTCGAATTGTGCGGACTTGCCGTCCTGAACCTTGAGTGTGGCCACCACGCCGATCATGCCGTTCTCCCTCGCGCCGATTTGACCGCCGATGTTAGGGGGCGGCGGCGGGCGGGAGCAAGGGTGACTTTAGGGCAGAGAGGGCTTAGCGGCGCCCGTCCCAACCGTAGGCGACCCAGGAATGGCCGGCGACATGGCGCGCCTCGATCAGATCGGCGTCGGCGCGCGGGCGAACGGCGCGGCGGGCTTTCAGGGCGGCGGCGCTGAGCGCCAGGAGCACCGAGGCCATCAGGGCGATCAGCACCATGCTGGCGGCGAAGAACACCGCCAGGACGGCGCCGGTGGCGGCGGCGGCGAGCCAGGCCAGGGCGCCGGCGAAGCGGGCCACGACCCTCCAGGCCGAGCGACCGGGGGTCCAGCCAGAAGCGGTATTCTCCTTGGTGAGCCGTTGCATGGCCATCCCTCGCTTGCGCGGGCGGGTGAGAAGAATTTCAGTCTTTCGCCGCGCGCGGGCCTATCGTCAACCGACCATGCATCGGAAAGTGGGCTTTTCGAGCCGACCGCACAGCGATTGAGCACTCAAGAATGCCCAGCTCAAACGGCCAGACCTTTCGTGGCGTTCCCTTGTGGAGCTTCTGCATCGATCGCGGCGGCACGTTCACCGATGTGATCGGCCGATCTCCCCAGGGCGAAACCCTGACCCTCAAGCTGCCGTCGGCATCGAGCGACTATCGCGACGCGGCGGTAGAAGCCATGCGCCGCCTGCTGGGCGCCAAGCCCGGCGCCCCCTTCCCGGCGAAGAAGGTGGGCGCGATCAAGATCGGCACGACGGTGGCCACCAACGCCCTCTTGGAGCGAAAAGGCGCCAAGACCCTGCTGGTCACCACAGCCGGTTTCGCCGACGCCCTGACGATTGGAGACCAGACGCGCCCGTCCCTGTTCGCCCTGGACATCGTCCGGCCGGCGCCGCTGCACGCCGGCGTCATCGAAGCGGCCGAGCGCCTGGACGCGCGGGGCAAGGTGGTTCACGCCCTGGACGAGCCGCCGCTGAAGGCCGCTCTGGGCAAGGCGGCGAAGGATGGTTTCGAGGCCGTCGCCATCGCCTTCCTGCACAGCGATCTCAACGACAAGCATGAGCGCCGCGCCGCGGCCCTGGCGAAAGCGGCGGGTTTTGGCGTGGTGGTGATCGCCAGCGAGGCCTCGCCGCTGCCCCGCTTCATCCCGCGCGCCCAGGCGGCGGTGGTCGACGCCTATCTGACCGGCGTGGTGCGCGCCTATGCCGACACCCTGGCGCGGGCGACGGCGGGCGCCGATCTTTACTTCATGACCTCCGGCGGCGGGCTGGTGCGGGCGGCGGCGTTTCGCGGGCGCGACGCGGTGCTCTCGGGTCCCGCCGGCGGGGTGGTGGGCGTGGCCCGCACGGCTGTGCAGAGCGGGGCCGGCGCCGTGCTCGGCTTCGACATGGGTGGAACTTCCACCGACGTCTGCCGGTTCGCCGGCACGTTGGAGCGGCGCGACGCCGCGCTCATCGCCGGCGTGGCTCTGCGCGCGCCGATGCTGGACGTGGAGACCGTGGCCGCCGGCGGCGGCTCGATCCTCGCCTTCGACGGCCTGCGCGCGCGGGTGGGACCGGCCAGCGCCGGGGCCGATCCTGGCCCGGCCGCCTATGGCAGGGGCGGCCCGCCGACGGTGACCGACGCCAATCTGGTGCTGGGCCGCATCGATCCGGC
>PMOM01000241.1 GCA_003161535.1 Caulobacteraceae bacterium
AGCAGCACCATGCCGGCCGCCTGGAAGAGATAGACGTATTGGGTGTAGAGCACCGCGCCGATGGCTCCGGCGTTGGTGACGTTGAACGGCTGGGCGATGGGGCCGACGGACTTGCCGGCCGCGCCACCCGAGGCCACGCTCGCCGCCACGATGATCATTTCGACCGTGAGCACCCCGGCCACTAGGCCGCCGACGGGAAGATAGCGCGCGAAGCCTGACCGCAGGGCAGTGAAGTCGACGTCCAGCATCATCACCACGAACAGGAAGAGGACCGCGACGGCGCCGACGTAAACCACCACCAGGATCATGGCCAGGAACTCGGCTCCCAGGAGCACGAAGAGGCCGGCGGCCGAGAAAAACGCGCCAATCAGGAAAAGCACCGAGTGGACCGGGTTCTTGGCCGAAATGACCGCCACGCCGGCGACCACCGTGGTCGCGGCGAGCAGGTAAAAGGCGACGGCCTGCAACAGCATGGTGGCTCGAGACTCCGGGGTTTACGCTGGCCAGCGCGAGGTCACGGCGCTCTTAGCGGTAGGGGGCGTCGAGTTCCAGGTTCTTTGCGATCTGGCGCTCCCAGCGGTCGCCGTTGGCGAGCAGGCGCTCCTTGTCGTAGTAGAGTTCCTCGCGCGTTTCGACTGCGAACTCAGTGTTGGGACCCTGCACGATGGCGTCCACCGGGCAGGCCTCCTGGCACAGGCCGCAATAGATGCATTTGACCANNAGGCGATGCAGCGCTCCTCGCCACTGGGATAGCGGCGCAAGGCGTGCTCGCCGCGAAACCTCGGCGACTGCGGGGCGCGTTCGTTGGGGTACAGAATGGTCGCCTTGGGCCGCACCATGTATTTCATGCCCAGCCAGAAGGCCCGGGCGAAGTCCATCAGGGCCGCGCCCCGGATCGCCTGGCCGATACGCTGAAACATGCTTGGCCTCTACCTCGGCTTGCCGACGACGCATTGATAGCTCGACATCTGCCGGCCATCGAATCCATCCTTCAGACGGACCTGGCCGCCCTGAGCCTGGCAGGTCTGCGTCGCCGCCCTGAGGGCGTCGTAGTTGGCGTCCCCCGAGCCCAGGTCGTAGGGCGCTTGCGCAAGGCTGCCGCAGCCGGCCAGGGCCGCGCCCACGGCCGCCCCGACGATGGCCAGCGGGGCCCTCACGCGCCCGGCCCGAACATGCGCCAGGCGCTGATCAGCACCACCGCGCCGATGGAGATCGGCAAGAAGACTTTCCAGCCCAGCCGCATGAGCTGGTCGTAGCGGTAGCGGGGCACGATGGCCTTGGCCATGGCCACCAGGAAGAAGAAGAAGATGGTCTTGGCGAAGAACCACATGAAGCCGAAGAAGCTGGCGGCGGTGGGATTCCAGCCGGCGGTGAAGGGGGTCGGGAAAGGCGCTTGCCAGCCACCGAAGAAGAGCACGCTGATCAGGGCGCACATCAGGACGATGTTGGCGTATTCGCCGATCATGAACAGCAGATAGGGCGTCGAGGAATATTCGACCTGGTAGCCGGCCACGAGTTCGGACTCCGCCTCCGAAAGATCGAACGGCGGGCGGTTGGTCTCGGCCAGGGCGGAGACGAAAAAGATCACCGCCATGGGAATCATCACCAGGGCCGCCGGAAGGCTTCTCAAGCCCCCTCCCCCCAGGACGTTCCAGTTCCAGAACCCGCCGGCTTGGCGCTCGACGATCACCTGCAGATTGAGCGAGCCGGAGAGCAGGATGACGGTGATGATCACAAAGCCGATGGAGACCTCGTAGGAGACCATCTGCGCCGCCGATCTGAGAGCTCCCAGGAACGGGTACTTCGAGTTCGACGCCCAGCCGCCCATGATGACGCCGTAGACGCCCAGGGAGGAGATGGCGAAGAGGTAGAGCACGCCGACATTGATGTTGGAGACCACCCAGCCGGGGGCGAGCGGCATCACCGCCCAGGCCCCAAAGGCGAGGGTGAAAGTGACCAGCGGGGCGAGCAGGAAAATGACCTTGTTGGCGCCCGCCGGAACGACGATCTCCTTGAGCACGAACTTGCCGAAATCGGCGAAGGATTGCAGCAGGCCGAAGGGGCCGACCACATTGGGGCCCTTGCGCATGCCCACGCCCGCCCAGACCTTGCGGTCGGCCCACAACAGGAAGGCCAGGGAGAGCAGAATCCACACCAGCACGGCGAGGATCTGCAGGACGGTCAGCACCGTCCATCCGCCGGCCGTGGCCCAGAAGCTGGTCGCGCCCATGGCCTACTCCGCCGCCATTTTCACGCCGGCGGCCAGGGCCGCGCACTGGGCCATGGTGACGCTCGCCCGCGCGATGGGATTGGTCAGATGGAAGGCCCGCACGGGGCTGGTAAACGGCGAGCCGGCTACCTTGCCGGGCCCGCCCAGCTTGGAAAGGTCGAGGGCCGCCGGTATCGATCCCGGCGCATGGTCGATCTGGCCGAAGGTGGGGTGATCGGCGAACAGCCTGTCCCGCAGCTGGCCGAGGGTGTCATACGGCAGCTTGGCGTTAAGGTGCTCCGACAGGGCGCGCAGGATCGCCCAGTCCTCCTTGGCCTCGCCCTTGGGAAACACCGCGCGTTCGCCGCGTTGCACGCGCCCCTCGGTGTTCACATAGAGGCCGCTCTTTTCGGTGTAGTCGGCGCCCGGCAGGATGACATCGGCGCGGTGCGCGCCGGCGTCGCCATGCGTTCCTAGATAGACCACGAAGGCGTCCGTGGCGGCCAGATCGAGTTCATCCGCGCCCAGCAGGAACAACACGTCGAGCGCGCCTTTCGCCAGCATCGCCGGCGCGGCGAGGCCGCCGCCGCGCGGCGTGAAGCCCATGTCCAGGCCGCCGACCCTGGCCGCCGCGGTGTGCAGGACATTCCAGCCGTTCCAGCCCTGGCGAACGACGCGGTACTTGTGGGCGAGGCTCGCGGCCGCCTTCAGCACCGCGACGCCGTCGGGCCTCGTCAAAGGCCCCTGACCGATGATGACCGCGGGGCGTTGGGCCTTTTTGATCGCGGCGACGAACTTCGATTTGCTTTTGGCGAACCCGGCAAGCGCCGCGGCGCCGACGCCCAGGTAATCGTAGTCGTAGCCCAGGTCGGCCGCCTCGCCGATCAGCCCGATGCTCGTCTTGCCCGCCAGCCACTGCTTGCGGATGCGCGCGTTGAGCACCGGCGCCTCCAGGCGCGGATTGGCGCCGATGATCAGGATGGCGTCGGCCTGCTCGAGGCCGGCAATGGTGGAATTGAACAGCCAGCTTTCGCGGGGCCCCTCGCCTAGAACCAGGCCGTCCTGTCGGCAGTCGAGGTTGCCCACGCCCAGGGCCGTGAACAGATCGAGGGTCGCCTTCATCGATTCGGCGTCCTGCAGATCGCCGGCGATGACGCCGATCCGCTCGGGCGGCGCGGCTTTGAGGCGATCGGCGACGGCGGTGAAGACGTCCGGCCAGCTGGCGGGACGAAGTTGGCCTCCCACCTGCATCATCGGCCGGTCCAGGCGCTGGCGGGCCAGGCCGTCACACGCGTATCGGGTCTTGTCGCTGATCCATTCCTCGTTGATGGCGTCATTGGTGCGGGGCAACACGCGGAGCACCGCCGGGCCCCGCGCGTCGACGCGGATGGCGCTGCCAAGCGCGTCCATGACATCGATGCTCTCGGTCTTGGAGAGCTCCCATGGGCGGGCGTTGAAGGCGTAGGGCCGCGAGGTCAGGGCCCCTACGGGGCAAAGATCGATGACATTGGCGGAAAGCTCGCTCATCACCGCGCTGTCCAGATAGGTGGTGATCTCGACATCTTCGCCGCGCGAGATCAGGCCAATCTCCGAAACCCCCGCCACCTCGGTGATGAAGCGCACGCAGCGGGTGCATTGGATGCAGCGGGTCATCACCGTCTTGATCAGCGGGCCCATG
>PMOM01000242.1:0-7189 GCA_003161535.1 Caulobacteraceae bacterium
TCCCAGCGCCTGGTCGACGGCCCCGACGAGGTCCACCGCTGGACCGTTGGCAGAAACGTCATCAAGGCCTATCAGGCCCACGGCACCACGGCGTCGGCGGCCGGCGGGGATCTGATCTAGAGCTCGCCAAGACGTCCACGTCTCTCCTGCCTGAACAAGGATCCGTCCCCATGTCGAAATCCCTTCCCCTCGCTCTCGCCGCCTCTGTCGCCCTCGCCGGGGCCGCGCACGCCCAGGGCGCCGCGCAATCGGGCGTCTATGTCATCGAGCCCAACCACACCGAGGTGCTGTTCGGCATCTCGCACCTGGGCTTCAGCACCTACTACGGCCAGTTCCCCGGGGCGTCCGGCTCCCTCACTCTTGACGCCGCCAGCCCGGCGGCCAGCCAGCTTGACGTCACCGTGCCGATCGCCGGGGTGATGACCGCCAGCCCGCAACTCAACGCGGAGCTCAAAGGGCCGCAGTGGTTCGACGCCGCCCAGTTTCCGACCATGACCTTCCACTCCACCAGGATCGTCTCCACCGGCCCAACCAGCGCCGATGTCATCGGCGACCTGACCATTCACGGCGTCACGCACCGCGAGGTGCTGAAGGTCACGCTCAACAAGGCCGCGCCCAACCCGATGATGAAGACCTACAGCGCCGGCTTCGAGGTCTCCGGCCATATCAAGCGCAGCGACTTTGGCGTCTCGGCCTATCTGCCGATGCTGGGCGACGACGTTAATCTGATCATCAGCGCGGCGTTCAACCGCAAGGCCGCCTGAGCCCGATCGGCTCTTCCGCGTCGCCGCACCGCCCGCTTCGCACCTTCGGTCGCACGCGTTCGCGCGTCATCAAACCGCTGGCGGCGGCGCGCATGGCGAGCCTGCTGCCGGCCCTGGCCACGCCGGACGGGCCCTTCGACCCGCGAGCCCTGGCGCCCGGCGCCGGCGAGGTGTGGCTGGAGATCGGCTTTGGCGGCGGCGAGCATCTGGCCGCCCAGGCGGCGCGGGCGCCGGACGTGCTTTTTCTCGGCGTCGAACCCTTCCTCAATGGGGTGGCCAGCGCCTTGCGTCACATCGAGGCTCTGGGCTTGAGCAATGTCCGCCTTTGCCTGGGCGACGCGCGCGATCTGATGGCTGCCTTGCCGGCGGGCTGTCTCGATCGAGTGTTCATCTTGTTTCCCGACCCCTGGCCCAAATCACGGCACCACAAGAGAAGGCTGGTCGGCGCGGCGTTCCTCGCCGAGGCGGCGCGGTTGATGAAGGCGGGCGCGCGCCTGCGCTTCGCCACCGACTGGGCCGACTACGCCGATCAGGCGCTGGAGCTCTTCGCCGACTCCCGCGCCTTCGCCTGGACCGCCGAGGCTGCCGACGACTGGCGCGCCCCGCCCGCCGACCACGTGACCACCCGCTATGAGCTCAAGCGCCTGGGCGACTGCGCTCCGATCTGGCTGGAGTTCGAGCGCCTCGCGCGTCCTTGAGAGTCGGCAACCTCGATTTTTGCGCCGGGGTCGGTCACAACAAACCCGCCATGAAATTTCTCGACCAGTGCAAGATCTTCATCCGCTCGGGCGACGGCGGCGGCGGGGCGGTGTCGTTTAGGCGCGAGAAGTTTATCGAATATGGCGGTCCCGACGGCGGCGACGGCGGGCGCGGCGGCGATGTATGGATCGAGGCGGTGGAAGGCCTCAACACCCTGATCGACTATCGCTACCACCAGCACTTCAAGGCCAAGACCGGCGTACACGGCATGGGCCGCAACCGCTCCGGCGCGGCGGGCGCCGATGCGTTGCTCAAGGTTCCGGTGGGCACCCAGGTGCTGGAGGAAGACCGCGAGACCCTGATCGCCGATCTGGCCGAGCTTGGCGCGCGCGTGTTGCTGGCCGAGGGGGGCAACGGCGGCTTTGGCAACAGCCACTTCAAGGGACCAGTCAACCAGGCGCCGCGCCGCGCCAATCCGGGCCTGCCGGGCGTCGAAAAGTGGATCTGGCTGCGGCTCAAACTGATCGCCGACGTCGGTCTGGTCGGCCTGCCCAACGCCGGCAAGTCGACCCTCCTGGCCGCGGTTTCCGCCGCCACGCCGAAGATCGCCGACTATCCCTTCACCACCCTGACGCCGAACCTGGGCGTGGTCGATCTGACGCCAAACGAGCGCTTCGTGATGGCCGACGTCCCCGGCTTGATCGAGGGCGCTTCGCAGGGCGCCGGGCTGGGGACGCGCTTCCTCGGGCACCTGGAGCGCACCGCCGTGCTCATCCATCTGATCGACGCGGCGGCCGACGATCCCGCCGCCGCCTGGCGGGCCATCCGCCATGAGCTGGAGGCCTATGGCGAGGGCGTGGCGGACAAGCCCGAACTGGTGGCGCTCAACAAGATCGACGCCCTGGACGGCGAGGCGCGCGCGGCAAAAGCCGCCGAATTGCAAGTGGCCAGCGGTTCGGCTCCGCACCTCATTTCCGCGGTTTCCGGCGAAGGGGTGCGCGAGCTCCTGCGCGCCGCCCACGCCAGGGTGCGCCAGCGTGATCGCCCGCCCGCCCACGACGAGGCGGCCGAGGTCTGGCGGCCATGAACGTCCTGCGCGACGCGCGGCTGATCGTGGTCAAGGTCGGCTCGGCCCTCATCGTCGATGCGGCGACCGGCGCCCTCGATCGCCCCTGGCTGGCGGATTTCGCGGCCGACATCGCGCGTCTTTCCCAGCGCGGCCAGCGCATCGTGCTGGTCTCCTCCGGCGCCGTGGCCCTGGGACGGGGGCGCCTCGACCTTGGACGCCGCTCTCTCAGCCTCGCCGAAAAACAGGCCGCCGCCGCCGCCGGCCAATCGGCGCTCATGCGCGCCTGGGAAGAGGCTCTGGAGCCACACGGCCTGCGCGTCGCCCAGGTTCTGCTCACCCCCGACGATACCGAAGCGCGCCGCCGCTTCCTCAACGCCCGGGCCACTCTGGAAACCCTCATCGGCCTGGGCGTCACGCCGGTGGTCAACGAGAACGACACCGTGGCCACCGAGGAGCTTCGCTACGGCGACAATGACCGCCTGGCCGCCCGCGTGGCCCAGATGGCCGGGGCCGATCTGCTGGTTCTGCTTTCGGACGTCGACGGCCTCTACGACGCCGATCCCCGGATCAATTCCCAGGCGCGTCACCAGCCCCGCGTCGAGGCGATCACGGCGGCCATCGAGGCCATGGCCGGGGGCGCCAACGCGTCCGCGGCGGTGGGCAGCGGCGGCATGAAGACCAAGCTGGCGGCGGCGCGCATCGCGACCCGGGCCGGTTGCGCCACCCTGATCGCGCTGGGCCATCGGCCAGCGCCCCTGCGGGCCATCGAAGCGGGCGAGCGCTGCACCTTCATCGCGCCGGTCGATACCCCGGCGGCCGCCTACAAGGCGTGGATCGCCGGATCCCTGGCGCCGCAAGGCGCGGTGGTGGTCGATGACGGCGCGGCCGCCGCCCTGCGCTTGGGAAAAAGCCTGCTGGCCGCCGGCGCGCGCGCGGTCGAAGGAAGCTTCGGCAAGGGCGACGCGGTGATCGTGCGCGATCTGGCCGGCCAGGAGATCGCCCGGGGCCTGGCCCGCTACGACGCCGCCGACGCCAAGGCCATTCTCGGCCTGCGCTCGGGGGACATCGAGGCGGCGCTGGGCTACACCGCCGGCCCGATCATCCACGCCGATGACCTCGCCCTCGCCCACCACGCCGGCGCGGAGGCCTGAAGGTCATGTGGCGAGCCTCACCCGCCGCGCGCCCGCGCCTCGCCGCGCGATCCGGCGCCCGGGGAATCGGCTTGCACCTGGCCGCGGGCATGCGGGTCGGCCTCTACGGCGGTTCCTTCGATCCAGCCCACGCCGGTCACGCCCACGTGGCGCGAACCGCCCTGCGGCGCCTGGGTCTCGACCGGGTGATCTGGCTCGTCGCGCCGCGAAATCCCCTTAAGTCCGCCAAGGCGGCGCACACCTTGGAGGCCCGCCTCGAGAGCGCCGCCAGCCAGGCGCGGGGCCCTTCGATGATCGTCTCCGACGCCGAGGCGCGGCTCGGCTCGCGCTACACCATCGACACCGTCCGCTGGCTCAAGGCCCGCTTTCCCCGCGTCCATTTCGTGTGGATCATGGGGGCCGACAGCCTGGCCAGCTTCCACCGCTGGAAGGGCTGGACGGACCTCATGGCCGAGGTTCCCCTGGCCATCGTCTCGCGTCCAGGCTTCGCCATAAAAAGCCGCCACTCGCCGGCGGCGCGACGATTCGTCCATGCCCGCCAGCCGCAACGCGCCGCGCGCTCCTTGCCCCTCGGTCGGCCGCCCGCCTGGGTGTATCTGGCCGCCCCCTTCCGGCCCGACTCCTCCACCGGCCTTCGCGATTGCGCCTGACCGGCGAGGCGCGGTGTGCTAGGGTCACGCTCGCGACGCGCCAAAGAGGAGTCTCCGCTGAACCGTGATCCCGCGCCTCAGGCGCCCGTTTCCAAGAGGGTGACAGTCCCCAAGAAGCTGAAAGCCCCCGCCGCCATCCGCCCACGCCGTCCCAGCGTCGGCAAACGCACCGCGCTGGAGGTCCTCATCCTCAGCCGCCTGGACGACGAAAAGGCCCAGGACATCGTCTTCATCGACTGCAAGGACAAGAGCTCGGTCGCCGACGGCATCGTCGTCGCCTCGGGTCGCTCGCATCGCCATGTCGGGGCCATGGCCGATCATCTGCTGCGCGCGCTGAAGGACGCCGGCCACGGCCGCGCCAAGGTCGAGGGCCTGCCGCACTGCGACTGGGTGCTGATCGACGCCGGCGACGTCATCGTCCACCTCTTCCGTCCCGAAGTGCGCGGCTTCTACAACCTGGAAAAGATCTGGTCGGTGACCTCGCCGAGCCAGGCGGCGGCCGGCTGACCGATCGGCGGCGGTCAGAGCTCTTCGAGCGTCCGCTTGGCCAGGGCGATCACTTCGTCATGATGCGGCCGCCACGCCTCCCAGACGACGCGCGCCCAGCGCGACACGGCGGCATGATGATCATCGGCGGTCACCGCCAACATCACGTCAGCGATCGTCAGATCGCCAAGGCTCGCCGGCGGCGTCAGCCAAAGCAGCCGGTCCTTCTGACGCGTCACCCGGGCGATGACCTTGCGGGCGAAATCGGCGTTCAGGCCACGTTCAAGGGTGAGATGGAGGCCGACCAGATGCACATGGATCGACTGAATGGTTCGAGGCTCGGGCAGACCGGGATGCTGCGCGGCATAGGCGTCCACGGTCATGCGGTGAGCGCGCATGTAGGCCGGGTCGCCGTACTCTTTTGCCAGCAGCCGGCCATAGAGCGCCCAGCAGGCGGCCGATCCGCCAAGATAGGGGTGCCGCTCGCCGTCGACGGCGGGCAGGACGACCTTGCAGTCGGGACAGATGTCCAGGGATTCGATGTTCGCCAACCTTGCGCGATGAGCCCGTCGGCGTTGCTTCGCGCTGCTTTCGTCTGGACGCAAGAGGGCGGCCGGCCTTGCGGATAAGCCTTCTCTGCGTCGGCCGGCTGGGTGAGGCCCTCGAAGCGCGGCTGGCGCGGGACTGGGCGGCGCGGGCCACGGCCAGCGGTCGTCCCCACGCCATCGGGCCGGTCGAGATCGTCGAGGTCGCGGCGCGCAAGCCGGGCAGGGCCGCCGAGGGCGAAGCGCTGCTGGCGCGCCTGGACGGCGCCTGGCCGATCTGCTGCGACGAGCGCGGCGAGGCCCTCGCCTCCCGGGATTTCGCCGCCCTGCTCACCCGCCTGCGCGATGGCGGCGAGCGGCATCTGGCGTTCATCATCGGCGGCGCGGAGGGCCTGGATGAAGCGGTGCTGGCGGCGGCGCGGCGTCGCCTCGCCTTCGGCCCCCAGACCTGGCCGCACGCCCTGGTCCGCGCCATGCTGGCCGAACAGATCTATCGCGCCGTGACCATCATCGCCGGCTCGCCCTACCATCGCGACTAAGCGCCGCTCAGAGACTGCCTCGGTTTGAAATCCGATGACGTCGGATGATTCGCCGGGCGAGTACGACGCCAACCAACAGGACCGCACCTACCAAGGTCGCTTGGACGGCATAAACCAGCAGCATGACGATCGTTTCAGCCTGGTGAGCGGTTGTTGGCATGCCCGGCATTTCGATCTTCACCGAGATGGTCATGATCGGGGCGATAATAGCGAAGATGAGGATCGCGCCGAGCAGCCCCACGCCGCAAAGCCTCCACCACATCAAGATCCCCAGCGCTGTCAGGCGGCAGCCGCCCGCTTCTTGTTGGGTCCACGCTTAGCTGGAGTTGAGCGCGCGTCAATCCAAGCGCCCAGCCACCCTCCCCTTGCCGCGTGAGTCGGTCTATACTTGGCCCCCACGCCATAATTTCGGCGCGCTCCCCAGCCATGGCCTTTCGCATGCGTAGATATCTTCTGATCGGGGCTTCCGCCTTCATCCTCGGCGCCGGCTCGATGGCCTATGTCAGCCAGCGGGCGCTCGCGACTCCGGAGCCCAAGGCTCAGACCTATCACATGCTCGAGCTGTTCGGGAATGTCCTCGACACCGTGGAGCGCCAGTACGTCACTCCGGTGGACGACAAGAAGCTCATCGAGGCGTCGCTGAAGGGCATGCTCAGCTCGCTCGATCCGCACTCCGACTACCTGACCCCGGAAGACTTCCAGGACATGCAGGATACGACCCGCGGTGAATATGGCGGCCTGGGCCTGGAGATCACCAGCGAGGAGGGTGTCATCAAGGTGATTTCGCCCATCGACGGCACCCCCGCCTCCAGGGCCGGCGTCAAGCCGGGCGACTACATCACCGCCGTCAATGGCCAGAGCGTCCTGGGGCTCACCGTCAATGACGCGGTCAAGCAGATGCGCGGCAAGGTCGGTGAAAGCGTCACCCTCAGCATCGCCCGCGACAAGGTCGACCCCTTCGATCTCAAGCTGGTGCGCGAGATCATCCAGCCCAAGTCTGTGACCTACCACGCCGAGGGCGACTACGGTTATGTCCGCCTGGCCAGCTTCAACGAAAAGGCCACCGACGAGGTCAAGGACGCCATCGACGCCCTGCGCGTCAAGAACCCGCATCTCAAGGGCATCGTGCTCGATCTGCGCAACAATCCCGGCGGCCTGCTCGATCAAGCGGTGGGGGTGTCGGATCTGTTCCTCAACGGCGGCGAAGTGGTTTCCCAGCGCGGCCGCGATATCCACAGCATCGAGCGCTACAACGCCAAGCCTGGCGTCAAGTTCGGCGGCCTGCC
>PMOM01000242.1:7220-8220 GCA_003161535.1 Caulobacteraceae bacterium
GGCCTGACCAGCTTCGGCAAGGGCTCGGTGCAGACGGTGATCCCGCTGCGCGATGGCCTGGACGGCGCGGTCAAGGTGACCACGGCGCGCTATTACACACCCTCCGGACGCTCCATCCAGAAGACCGGCATCGAGCCGGATCTGGAGGTCGCCGAAACCCGCGAGCAGGCCGCCGAGGCGTCCAACGAGGCCTTCCTGTTCAGCGAAGCCAGTTTCCACAACGCGCTCGACGCCGACGAGGGCCGGGTGCGCAAGGGCGCCCACCAACCCGCCGAAGCGCCGCCCGCCGCCTTCGACGAAAAGAAGGGTGACTTCCAGCTCGCCCGCGCCTTGGAGGTCCTGAAATACGGCTCGGTGCGGGCGACGCCCAAGCTGCCCACGGCCACCTCCACGCTGGCCGAGGCCGCCGCCCTGCGCGCCGGCCACGGCGCCGCCATCAAGCCTGGCGCGGTGAAGGCCGTTCTGCCCACCAAGTCCAACTAGCCTCGGCCCTGGTCGTCCGGCGTGGGCGCGGCCGTGGATCTCGCCCGCTTTCGGCCCAATGTCGGCGTCGTGCTGATCAACGCCGACGGCCGGGTGTGGCTGGGCCGCCGCGCCGACATCCCCGGCCCCACCAACTGGCAGTTTCCGCAAGGTGGCATGGACAAGGGCGAGGATCCCCTCGACGCGGCGGTGCGCGAACTGCGCGAGGAGACCGGGGCGACCTCGGTCCGCCTGCTGGCCCGCACCGACGACTGGCTCGCCTACGCCTTTCCTCCCGGACACCGGCGGTCCAAGGCGGCCAAGGGATGGATTGGCCAAAAACAGCTATGGTTCGCCTTCGCGTTCGAAGGCGACGATGGCGAGTTCAACCTCGCCGCCCACGCCCAGATCGAGTTCGACGCCTGGCGCTGGGCGCGCCTCGACGAGGCCCTGGAGTGCGTGGTGGCGTTCAAGCGCGAAACCTACCGCCAGGTCATCGACGCATTCCGCGAATTGGTCTCCCCCCGTTTACGGGGGG
>PMOM01000180.1:0-1117 GCA_003161535.1 Caulobacteraceae bacterium
TGGATGAAGCGCTGGGGCGTGACACGCGATCAGCTCACCGCCGCGCACCGCAAGGCGGGCCGCATCGTCAAGGACATCGCCGCGGAGCTGGGCAAGAAGCGCTGAGGCGGCGGCCCAGGATGACCGGGAGGCCGGCGACGTGCTAGGTCGCCCGGTCCCAGTCTGAACTTTGAGGTTTCATGGCCCTGAAAGTCGCCATTGTCGGCCTGCCCAATGTCGGCAAGTCGACCCTGTTCAACGCGGTGACCCAGACGGCGGCGGCACAGGCGGCCAACTATCCGTTCTGCACCATCGAGCCCAATATAGGCGAGGTGGCGGTGCCCGAGCCGCGCCTCGACGCCCTGGCCGGCATCGCCAAGTCCAAGGAGATCATCCCCGCCCGGATCACTTTCGTCGATGTGGCCGGCCTGGTGCGCGGCGCCTCCCAGGGCGAAGGCCTGGGCAATCAGTTCTTGGCCAACATCCGCGACTGCGACGCCATCGCCCTGGTGGCGCGCTGTTTCGAGGATGGCGATGTCACCCATGTGGAGGGGCGCATCGATCCGATCTCGGATCTGGACATCATCGACACCGAACTGATGATCGCCGACCTGGACAGCCTGGAAAAGCGGCTGACGGCGCTGGAAAAGCGCGCCAAGGGCGGCGACAAGGAGAGCCTCGCCACCTTGCGGCTGGCCAATTTGGCGCTGGCCGAGCTTTCCGCCGGACGACCGGCGCGGGCGGCCAAGGTCGCGCCGGACGACGCCAAGGCCTGGCGGATGCTGCAGCTCCTGACCGCCAAGCCGGCGCTCTATGTGTGCAATGTCGACGAGGATTCGGCCGGCGCGGGCAACGAGATGTCGGCCAGTGTGACCGAGCGGGCGGCGCGGGATGGGGCCAAGGCGGTGGTCATCTCGGCCAAGATCGAAAGCGAGATCGCCATGCTCGATCCGACCGAGCGGGCGGAGTTCCTGGAGACGCTGGATCTCGCCGAGCCCGGCCTCGACCGGCTGATCCGCGAGGCCTATGCGCTGCTCGGCCTGCAGACCTACTTCACCGCCGGTCCCAAGGAGGCGCGGGCTTGGACGATCGGCGTCGGCGTCACCGCGCCCCAGGCCGCCGGCGTCATCCACACCGA
>PMOM01000180.1:1136-11551 GCA_003161535.1 Caulobacteraceae bacterium
GAAGCGGGCAAGATGCGCGCCGAGGGCAAGGACTATGTGGTGCGCGACGGCGACGTGATGAACTTCCGGTTCAATGTGTGAAGGGCTGCTTCAGCGGTCGGTCGGCCCAATCACTCGTGCAAGAGCGGCGAGGTAGGATCTGAAGGCCTTTCGGCCGGCGACGGTGAGACGCGCGCGGGTCAAGGGCTTGCGGCCGAGGAAGCTTTTTTCAATGGCCACGTAGCCGGCTTCCTCGAGCTTACGCAAGTGAACCGAGAGATTGCCCTGCGTCGCCCGTAACGCGGCCTTCAGTTCATTGAAGTCCGCCACCTCGGCGTTGGCGAGATAGGCCATCACGCCTAGGCGCAGCCGTCCGTGGATGACTTCATCGATGCCGTCAATGTCGAAAGCGGCCATCCGCCCGCTCTTAGGCCGCTCTGTGGGCGAGACGAATCATCACCGCCCCTGGGACGACCATGAGAACAAGGAACCCCAGGCCGGCGGCGAGAATATATTGGGGCAGGGAATCCACCGACAGGCTCATGGCGATGGCGGCGACGAACCAGCCCACGCCCACCCAGCAAAGCCATGCGCGCCGCCGCAGAGCGAAGACCATGAGCCAGGCGGCGCCTTGCAGGACGAAGACGGCGCAGGGGTAGATCAACCAGATGGCCCAGCTGTGGTGGCGCCAGGCGACCGAGCCGATCACCGCCGCCAAGGCCAGATTCGCAATGCCGGCCGCGCTGAAGACCGAGCTCGTCGTCCTGGCCACCAGTCCGACCGCCCGAGCGTGACGGTGGCGTCGAAGAATCCAGACAAGGACGATCAGGAAGACAACCGTCGGCCCCAATCCCAGGGCGATCCCGGCCAAGGGTCGCATGCTTAGCCAGCCAGCGGCCTGAGCCGCCTGCGCGAGCATTTGCGCGCCGTAGACCAGGCCCGCGGCGAGATAGCCCTCGCCGAACGGCGCCTGAGCGTTTTCACCGGCATCGACCAGGGCCCGCATGAAGGCGAGGTCGTCGTGCGCCGACTGGATTTCAGCATTCATGAACGTGGGCTCCTTGGTCCGATTCGAACGAGCCGACATCGTCGACCCGCCATCAATGTTGTTGCAATAAGGCGGACTAGTTTGCAATCCAAACTTATTTCCGATGATTTGTCAATGGGGTTCGCTTCGCATTGCGCCCGAACGGTGGAGTGGCCTAGAAAATTGAGGAACCACAAAGGAGACCAGCGCCATGGGCGAAATGATCACCATCAAGAGCACCGCCGCCGACGGCTTCGCGTTTGGCGCCTATCACGCCGCGCCGACGGGCACTCGCAAGGGCGGTGTCATCGTCGTCCAGGAGATATTCGGCATTGACGAGCACGTCCGGCGCGACGTCGACCGCTGGGCGTCGCTGGGCTTCGAGGCGGTGGCGCCCGCGCTCTATGATCGACGCGAGCCTAGCTTCCTGGCCGGCCACGACGGCCCGGGGATGGCCGCCGGCATCTCCCACGCCCGCGCCACGCCGCTGGATCAGGCCCTGGCCGATGTCGCCGCCTGCCGGGATTTTTTGGCGCCGCGCGGCAAGGTGTTCATCGTCGGCTATTGCTATGGAGGCTCGCTGGCGTGGCTCGCCGCCGGCAAGCTGGAGGGCCTGTCGGGCGCGTCGAGCTATTACGGCAGCATGGTGCAGGCCAACGCTGACCTGAAACCGAAATGCCCAACCATCATCCATCTGGGCCGCCTCGACGCTGGCATACCGGCCGACGAGGTCAAGGCCGCCGTGCGGGCCGCCAATCCGGACGTGTCGGTATGCATCTATGACGACGCCGGCCACGGCTTCAACAACGAGGATCCAGCCCGGCACGCCGCCGCCAGCGCGGATCTCGCCCGCCAGCGCACGCTCGAACTCTTCGGGGGCTAGATGGGCCAGACGGCCCGCCTGGCCAACGCCGCGGACGGCTTTGAGTTTGGCGCTTATCGCGCCGCGCCGGACGACGCGCGGCGGGGCGGCCTCGTCCTGATCCATGAGATCTTCGGCGCTACCGGCGATATACGCGGCCTCGCCGACGGGTTCGCCGCCGACGGCTATGAGACGCTGGCCCCGTCGCTTTTCGATCGCGCGCGGCCAGGGTTTGAGGTTGGTTACGACGCGGTGGGCGTCGCCGAGGGCAGGCGGGTCTCTGAGGGGGCGCCCTGGGATCAGGTCGCATCCGATGTGCAGGCGGCGGTCTTGGCCCTGGCGCCTCCGGTGTTCGTGGTCGGCTATTGCTGGGGCGGGACGGCGGCGTGGCTGGCCGCTTGCCGATGCGAAGGCGTGGCGGCGGTCTCCAGCTTCTACGGCCGGCGCATCCCCGAATTGGCTTGCGAGACGCCGCGCTGCCCGATCATCCTGCATTTCGGTAGCCGCGACGCCTCGATACCCCCAAGCGTGGTGGAGGGCCTGCGCTTCGCCTGGCCGGAAATGCCCATCCATCTCTATGACGCCGGCCACGGCTTCGCTTCCGACCGGGCCGCCGACTTTTCCCCAGACGCCGCGCGTCTGGCCCGGCTGCGCACACTGGCGCTCTTCGCCCTGAACGGCGGCGGCCGCGGCGAGCTCTAGACGTCTGCTAAGGCCCTCCGATGCGGGCTCGGAACACCGGGTCGCGCTCCATGCGGCGCACGAGAATGGTCTGGGCCAGGAGAAGGCCGATGCCCGCCGCGTAGCCGCTGAACGCGCCGCCTGGATAACGGCCGCCATGGGCGCCGGTGTGGATCTGCCAGAAGATGAACCCCGCCACGGCGACCAGGACGCCCATGCCGACGAGCACCGAAGTCACGCTCTGGCCAAAGCCGGTGCGATAGCTGATCCACAGATGCCGCGTGAGAGCCGAGCGCGCCGGCGGCGCGGCCAATGCGCCGGCGAACGAGAGCGCCAGGAAGAGTCCCGGAAACACCGCAGTGCGCTGGAGCTTCAGATCGGCGCCGCCCGGCAATACCTGCCAGGCGCGGACCACGGCGCCGGCATAGATCAGAGCCGCGGCGACGACGACGCTGTTCTGCATGCGCGCGAACATTCGCCACGATGGACAAGGGCTCATGGCCAAGAGCTTGGCGCTGTGATGCGGCGAGGAAAGGGCGGCCCCTTCTGCTTCAATGCCCCGCGAAGGTGACCAGGGTCGAAACCGCGACGCCGGCGGCCCGCAAGCGATCGGCGCCGCCCAGATCCGGGAGATCGATGACGAAGGCCGCGGCGACGATCTTGGCCTTGCATTGGCTCAGCAGATCGATGGCCGCCAGGGCCGTGCCGCCGGTGGCGATGAGGTCGTCGATGAGCAGCACCCGCTCGCCCTCCAGGACGGCGTCCAGGTGCATTTCGATCGCGTCGGTCCCGTACTCCAGGGCGTACTCCACGCTGAGCGTCTTGTGCGGCAGCTTGCCTTTCTTGCGCAGGGGGACGAAGCCCGCGGAAAGCTGGTGGGCGACCGCGCCGCCCAGGATGAACCCCCGCGCTTCGATGCCCGCGACCTTGTCGATCCGCATGTTGGCGAAGGGCGCGAGCAGTTCGTCCACCGCTTGGCGGAAGGCGCCCGCGTCGGCCAGCAAAGTGGTGATGTCGCGAAACAGGATGCCCGGCTTGGGATAGTCGGGGATGGCGCGGATGGTCTGGCTCAGGTTCATGCGGTCTCCGATTTGAGCGCGCGGCCGGCCACCGCCGCCAGCTTGGCGACCATCATTGGATCGCGGGCGGCGGGCGCGGTGATCAGGGCGCCGTCGAGGCAGGTGTCGATGGGCGAGGCGGCGCGTTTGGCGGGCAAGGCGGCGGCCAGGCGGCGGACGAGGTCGCGGGCCTTGTGGGCATTGGCCGACAGAACCTCCAGGATGTGGGTGACTTGGACGTGGGCGACCGCTTCGTGCCAGCAGTCATAGTCGGTGACCATGGCCACCGAGGCGTAGGGCAACTCCGCCTCCCGGGCGAGCTTTGCCTCGGGCATGCCGGTCATGCCGATGACATCGCAATTCCACGACCGATAGAGGGCGCTCTCGGCCTGGGTGGAAAACTGCGGACCTTCCATGGCCAGGTAGCAGCCTCCCTCGACCACGCGCGCGCCGGCGTCCCGACCGGCGGCGGCGGCGAGCGCCGAGAGTCGGGGGCAGACGGGGTTGGCCATGGAGACGTGGGCGGCGAGACCGGGGCCGAAGAAGCTCTTTTCCCGGGCGAATGTGCGGTCGATGAACTGATCAACGACGACGAAGTCGCCGGGCTCCAGGGCTTCGCGAAGGGAGCCCACCGCCGAAAGGGAAATCACGTCCGTGCAGCCGGCGCGCTTGAGGGCGTCGATGTTGGCCCTGGCGTTGACAGCGGTCGGCGGCAGGCGGTGGCCCCGGCCGTGGCGCGGCAGGAAGACCAGCCGCACATCGCCCAGATGGCCGGTNNGCGCGCCTTATCGCTTAGGCGCTTGCACTTGGCTATCGTCCCGGGCATGCGCCGCTTCGCACCTCTCGCCCTGGCCTTCCCGCTGATCGCGCCGATCCTGGCCGCCGGCGCCGCCCGCGCCGGCGAGGCGAGATGCTGGCTGGATCATGGGGCCGTGGTGGTGGCGGCGTCGTTCGGCGACATGGCCGGCGACTTCATCCTCGACGCCTCGGCGCCGACGAGCCAGCTGCATGTGACCCGCGCCGAGGAGGATGGCATCGAGGCGTCGTCGGCCCGCGCCGCGCTGGTCTTGGCCGGCGAACGCGTCGAGGACCTCGACATGACGGTGGCCGATCTGGACGCCCGGTCGGCGGGGTTCGTGACCAGCATCAACGGTGTCATCGGCGCCGACATGCTGCGCCGATTCGTGCTGCAGATCGATTTCGCTCCGTGCCGGATCAAGCTCTACAGGCGGGCGCCGCCGCCCATGACCGGGGCCATTCGCCTAAGGGTGCGCCAAGCGGCGGCCGTACCGGCGGTGGCCGCGACGATCTCCGACGGACATCAGAGCCGCGCAGGCCTGTTCGCCATCGACACCGCCTCGGCCGCCAGCGAGGTCGCCGAGGCCACCCTCTCGCGCCAACCGCCCGCGGACGGCGGTCCGCCGATCCGGCTTCGCGCCCTGGCGGTGGCCGGCAGGCTATTTGAGCAGACCCCCGCCGGGGTCACGCCCAGGACTCCCGCCGCGCCGCAAGGCTCCATCGGCACGGCCGTGTGGTCGCATTGGCGGCTGCGGCTGGATTTGCGCCGCGGCTGGCTGGAGCTCGCGCCGCGCCGGGNNCCGGTGAAGATGAGCAGGAAGATCATCACCGATAGGCCCATCCGCTTGCGCTCCTCCATCTTGGGATCGGAGGCCCACTGCAAAAAGGCTGCCACGTCGTAAGCCTCCTGCTTCAGGCTCGCCTTGGTGCCGTCGTCGAAGGTCACCTTGTCGGCGGTGAGCGGCGGGGGCATGGCGATGAAGCCGCCGACGGGGGCCTTGGCCGGATCGCCCTTCCAATAGGAGCTCATGTCGCCGGCGATATAGGGATCGTAGTACTTGCCCACCGGAATGGTCAGGCCGTGCGGATCATTGGCCGTGTCGCCAGTAACGATGGAGTAGATATAGGCCGCCCCGCCCTCGCGCGCCTTGGCCAGCAATGACATGTCCGGAGGCAGGGCGCCGCCGTTGGCGCCGCGGGCGGCGGCGGCATTGGCATAGGGATTGGGGAAGTAGTCGGCGCTGGTCCCCGGCCGTTTTATGGTCTCGCCGGTGTCCGAATCGATGTCGTCGTACTGGTAGTCCTTGGCGATGGTCTTGATCACCGGGTTGTCGTTGGGATTGGGGTATTTCGGATCCCAGAATGGTCCGCCCGCATCGCCGAGGTTGCGAAACGCCACCATGTTCATCGAGTGACATGACGAGCACACCTCGCGGTAGACCTTGTAGCCCCGCTGAAGCTGCTGCTGGTCATACTCTCCGAAGGGCCCCTCAAAAGACCAGTGGACATTCTTGGGCGGGGCCTGGGTGCTGGCGGCCAGGGCGGGCGCGGCGCCAAGCAGGACGCCCGTGATCGCCGCGAGCGCCAGGAGATTGCGGGCCATCGCTTCTAAGCCTTCGCTTGAGGCGCGGCCGCGGCGGCCAGGGGCGGTGCGGCGGGGTGGCTGAGCACGGGCGTGTAGATTGAATCGGGAACCGGCAGGGGCGTCTCGCGCAGTCCCAGCAGGGGCGTGATGATCAGGAAATAGACGAAATAATAGATCGCCGCGACGCGGCTCAGCCAGGTGACGGTGTTGATGTCGTAGTCGATGAGGACGGGGCCGGCGACGCCGTGAAGAATCTGGCCGTCGGGTTCCTGCGAGCCGCACCAGCCCAGAATCATCGCCGAAACAATCCAAATGAAGAAATAGATGCGCGCCGTCGGACGGTAGCGCATCGAACGCACCTCGGAGCGGTCCAGCCAAGGCAGGACGAACAGCATGGCGATCGAGCCGCCCAGGGCCAGGACGCCCATCAGCTTGTCGGGGATGGCGCGGAGGATGGCGTAGAACGGCAAGAGATACCACTCGGGCACGATGTGAGCCGGGGTGACCAAGGGGTTGGCCGGAATGGCGTTGTCGACCTTGCCCAGCGCGTCCGGCAGATAGAAGACGAACACCGCGAACAGGATCATGAACAGGCCGACGGCGAAGGCGTCCTTCACCGTGTAATAGGGATGGAAGGCGACCGTATCGGTCTTGCTCTTCACATTGACACCGGTGGGATTGTTGTTGCCCGGAACATGCAGGGCCCAGATGTGCAGGGCGACCACCGCGGCGATCACGAACGGCAGCAGATAGTGCAGCGAGAAGAAGCGATTGAGGGTGGGATCGTCGACTGAATAGCCGCCCCATAGCAATGTGGTGATGGTCTTGCCGACCAGCGGGAAGGCGCCCAGCAGATTGGTGATCACCTTGGCCCCCCAGAAGCTCATCTGTCCCCAGGGCAGCACATAGCCCATGAAGGCGGTGGCCATCATCAGCACATAGATGACGCAGCCGAGCAGCCAGAGAACCTCGCGCGGGGCCTTGAACGAGCCGTAGTAGATGCCGCGCAGAATGTGCAGATAGACCGCGACAAAGAACATCGAGGCGCCGGTGGCGTGCAGCCCACGGATCATCCAGCCGTAGTTCACATCGCGCATGATGTGCTGCTCGACCGAGATGAAGGCGCCGGCCCCGCTGGGATCGTAATGCATGGCCAGAATGATGCCGGTGACGATCTGCACCACCAGGCAAAAGCTGAGGATGCCGCCGAAGGTCCACCAGTAGTTGAGATTGCGCGGCGTCGGATAACCCAGGAGGTCGGCGCTGAAACGGATGATCGGCAGGCGGGTGTCGAGCCAGCGCTCGATGGCTGAATTGGGCTCGTAGGTCGAAGGTCCGCTCATCTGGGCGCCTAGCCGATCTTGACTTTGCTGTCGCTGAGAAAGGTGTAATCGGGCAGGTAGAGGTTTTTCGGCGCCGGACCTTTGCGGATGCGTCCCGAGGTGTCGTAGATCGAGCCGTGGCACGGACACAGCCAGCCGCCGTACTCGCCCTGGGCGAAGGTCGGCACACAGCCCAGATGCGTGCAGCTGGCCAGCAAGATCAGCCACTGCTCGTGACCCGGCTTGGTGCGCGAGGCGTCGGTGGCCGGATCCTTCATCGAGGCGTGATCGTCGGCCACGGCGGCGGCGATCTCCTTGGGCGTGCGATGGCGGATGAACACAGGCTGCTTGCGCCAGGCGATGGTCACTTCCTGACCGAGAGCGACCTTGCTCAGGTCATATTCCAGGGACGCCAGGGCCAGGGTGTCGGCGGCCGGGTTCATCTGATCGATCAGCGGCCAGGCGACGGCGGCTACCCCTCCCACCGCGGCGGCGGCGGTGACGATGTAGATGAAGTCGCGCCGGCCCGGATCGGGAGCGGTCTGGACCAGACTCTCTGCCACCTTGAAGCTCACCCTCGATGTCGTCGATATGAGACCACGCCAGTCTCGCAGGGCTCCGCTTAGAATGCGTCTCGCGCTTNNACGTCGGCGCGGCGATCCGGCTCACCGCCTGCCTGGGCGTCGATCTGGAGATTATCGAGCCGTGCGCCTTTCCGCTGGACGACCGATCCGTCAAGCGTGTGGCCCTCGACTATGGGCCTTTGGCGAAGATCACGCGGTACGCGAGCTGGGACGAATTTCTCAAGGAATCGTCGGCGAGACCCGGCCGGCTGGCGCTGCTCACCACCCAGGGCGACCAGACGCTCGCGCGCTTCGCCTTCGAGGCGAACGACACCCTGCTGATGGGCGCTGAGAGCGCTGGCGCGCCGCCGCGCGTCCACGCCGCCGCCTCTGCGCGCCTGCGCATTCCGCTGGCCCCCGGCGTCCGATCGCTGAACCTCGTCACCGCCGCGGCCCTGGCGCTGGGCGAAGCGCTCAGGCAGACGGGGGGATATGCTGTTGGTTGAAGGCCTTCCCATGAGCGCGGACACCCTTGTTTGCCAAGAACGCGCCGCCCTGGCCCAGGCGTGGTTCGAAGAACTGCGCGACCGCTTCGTGGTGGCCTTCGAGACGCTGGAGGACGAGGCGCCCGAGCACCTCTACGCCGGCGCGCCCGGACGCTTTGAGTTGACCCCCTGGCTGCGCGAGGGCGGCGGGGGCGGGGTGATGGGCATGCTGCGGGGCCGCTTCTTCGAAAAATGCGGGCTGCACATCAGCCAGGTCCATGGCGTCTTCACCCCGGAGATTGCGGCGACCATGCCCGGGGCGGCGGACGACCCGCGCTTCATCGCCACCGGCGTCAGCCTGATCGCCCACATGGTCAGCCCGCGCGTCCCGGCGGTGCACATGAACACCCGCTATCTGGCCACCTCGAAGGGCTGGTTTGGCGGCGGCGCGGACCTGACGCCCCTGATCGACGAGCAGCGCGACGAGCAGGCGCCCGACGCTGCGCTCTTCCATGACGCCCTGCGGCGGGCCTGCGACGGCTTCGACGCCGACTGGCATCCCAGATTCAAGGCCGCCTGCGATGAGTATTTTTTCCTGCCGCACCGGGGCGAGGCGCGGGGCGTCGGCGGCATCTTCTACGATCGCCACGACTCGGGGGACTGGGAACGGGATTTCGCCTTCACCCAGGCCGTGGGTGAAGCGGTTCTGGATGTGTTTCCCAAGATCGCACGACACCGGATGACCGAGCCGTGGACCGCCGCCGACCGGGAAGAACAGCTCGTCCGCCGCGGCCGCTATGTGGAGTTCAACCTGCTCTATGACCGCGGCACGATGTTCGGGCTGAAGACGGGCGGCAACATCGACTCGATCCTTTCGTCCATGCCTCCGGTGGTCAGGTGGCCGTAAGCGCATCGGCCGGGGCGGCCGTTCGCGACCGCAGGAGTTTGAGGAGCGGCTTTTCCAGAAACGTCCGCGCGGCCAGCCCGGCGCCGATCGAAGCGAGAAGAGCCACGGGCAGAAAGAGCCACGGGCGGCCGGTTCCGAGCCCATGGGCGACGAGGGCCATCGCCGGCAGATGGAAGAGATAGATGCAGTAGGATGCGTCGCCAAGGCTGGTCAGGGCCCTGCTTCGGATCAAGCCGCCCCGCGCTTCGAGTGTCACCGCGCCGGCCACCAGCAGGGTGGCGGGAATCCCCCATAGCAGCGGGCGCCAGAACTCGACGAACAGGCCCCCCATCTCAACCGCCGCCCAGAAAGCCGCGGCCAAAATGATCAAGGCGGCGCCCCAGTTGCGAGACGGCAGAACGTCGCGCCGCAGGGCCACGCCAAGCCAAATGCCGGCGGCGAACTGCAGCAGCATGGGGTTGGCCCCCAGGATGTAGAGCGGGTCATCCAGCAGGAACCCGGCCGCCACCATGGCCGCCAGGGCGCCGGTGACCAGGCGCGCGCGCCACTTCTCCGGCGCCGCCAAACTCAGGCCAAACAGGAGATAGAAGATCGCCTCATAGTTCAGGGTCCAGCCGGGCGGCAGGGTGGGAAACGGCAAGCCCTTGGGATCCAGATGGGGAATGAAGGCCAGCGACAGGACTAGGTGGCGCCAACCTGGATGCACCTGAGGCAGGAAGGCCGGCCAGACTACCGCCATGCCCGCCACGCCGAGGCTCGCAAGCCAATAGAGCGGGGCGACGCGGGTGAAACGCCGCCACAGGAACGCGCCGGCGGAAACCTCGCGCCCGGCGGTCACCGTCCACATGATCAGGCCGCTGATCACGAAAAACACGTCCACCCCGGCGCGGCCGACGTCGAATCCGCCGCCCAGCCACTGCAAGGCGTGGTAGGCGACCACCGCCAAAGCGGCTCCGGCGCGGAGGTACTGGATGGACGAGAGCGGCTTCATCTCACCTGACGAGGACACGTTCATCGAGGCGTCGCCAAGGGAAGGCGGAAACCTAGCCGGCGATCAAGCGTTGCCTCACCTAAGACGCGCCGCCACGGGTGATAGGGGCGCCGTTCGCCCGTTTCGGAGATCCGTTCATGGCGCTTGAAGTCAACGT
>PMOM01000087.1 GCA_003161535.1 Caulobacteraceae bacterium
CGTCGCAGGCGTCGTCGTAGAACTCCGGCGATACCTTGACGAACCAGGGCAAGAGGCTCTGCGTCTCCTCCGCTTCGCGTGGTTTTGAGGCGGTGGCGGGCATGGTCGTCTCTCCTTTTCTTGTCACGCAATCCGACCTTATCCGAATGAAGCGCGGTAGGTCGCGGGCTCCAGGATGACGGCGTTTTCGAGCGGCGGCTTCAACCGGAACAGCTTCGGCGCCTCGGCAAATTCGTAGAGCCGAAAGATGCGAAAGTCCTGCGGCCGTTCTTCGGCGAGAGACCGTTCATTGCTGGTGAGAAAGAACGGCGTCTTCCTCGTCCCGCATGTGGTCTTGACCTCGATCAAGCGTTCTCGTCCGGTCAGATTGAAGGACAGGATGTCGTAGCCGGCGCCGTCGCCGTCTTCCTGGGCGACCCAGCGAACTTTCCGGGCGAGATCCTCCCGCTCCGACGCAGCCAGCCGACGACGCTCGAAATCGACAATCAGCGCCTCGCCTTCCTTGCCGAGCTTGCGGTTCCTGAAGTCTCGTTCCGAGGGGTCGAATTTGCGAATCAATCGTTCCAAGCGTTGATTTTTCGGGGCAGCTTCGAAGTCGGGCGTCGGCGGCGGTTCTTCGAACAGGCTCGCGGCCTCTGCCACGCCAGCGACAAGGCCCGGCACATCCTGAGCGAGTAGTGCGGGACTGGCCATCAAGTGCCGCTCAATTGCGTCCACTATGGCGTTCTGCACATGAAACTTCGGTTTGTAGCCTCGGATGGTCGGAAGGCCGAGTTTGGTCAACACCGCCGAGATGTTCATGTGTTTGAATTCGACCGAGCGGTGAGTGCGGCCGATATCCGCCATCAGCGCGCGGCTATGGTGCACCTTGACGTAAGGCTCCCCGGCTTGTTCGGCGGCGAGCATGGCGAAATAATCGGCGACGATGGCGTCAAGTTCGTCATCGGCCCAGTCTCTTCCGACTTTCGCTTGGTCAGCCATCCGTCGTTCGCGCTGTGCGCCTGCTGCTCAAGAGCCGCAACATCTCAATACCGCAAATACTCCCGCCGCTCCTCCAGCCACGCCGCCTCGTCCGGCTTCGCCATCGCGTCGAGGTCCCCCGGCGTCGCGGCCGGATCGTCCACCCACTCGCGCAGGGCCGGGCCGCCGTTGATGACGTCGATGGCGGGCTTGCCNNCGTGATCGTAGGCCGGGCCCTCGGTGACGATCTGCACGCCGTTGCAAAGCTCGCCGACGTGCTTGTGAAAGGTCGGTTCGAACCAGAAGTCGCGCAGGGCGCAGCCGGCGAGCCACCGGGGAGCCAGGGCGCGCATTTCGGCGATCACGCGGCGCGCGTCGATATCGGGAGCGCCGAACCCTTCCAGCGGGCGGGTTGTGCCACGGCCCTCCGATAGCGTCGCGCCCTCGACCATCACCGTGCCCGGGAAGGCGCGGGCCATGGAGAGATTGGGGGCATTGGGGCTGGGGTTGATCCAGGCGCGTTCGCCAAGCGGCCAACCGAAGCCCGGGGCGGCGTCCGGCGCCCAGCCCCGCATCTCGATGACGCGGTAGTCGACGTCGAGCTTGAGGGTCTTGATGAACCAGTCGCCGAGCTCGCCCAGGGTCAGGCCGTGGCGCATGGGCAGGGGGCCCGAGCCGACGAAGCTCTCCCAGCCGGGGCGTAGGCTCAGGCCCTCGACTGGCCGGCCGATCGGGTTGGGGCGGTCGAGCACCCACACCGCCTTGCCGTGTTTCGCCGCCGCTTCGAGCATGTAACGAAGCGTGGTGACAAAGGTGTAGATGCGGCAGCCGACGTCCTGCAGGTCGATGAGCACCACGTCGAAGGCGTCCATCATCGCATCGGTGGGGCGGCGCACCTCGCCATAGAGGCTGAACACCGGCACGCCGTTTGCCGGGTCATGGAAGTCGGCGGTCTCGATCATATTGTCCTGTTTGTCGCCACGCAGGCCGTGCTGGGGCCCGAAGGCGGCGGTCAGCTTGATGTCGTCGAGCGCGGCCAGGGCGTCGAGGGAATGGGTTAGATCCGCCGTCACCGACGCGGGGTGGGCGACGAGGGCGACGCGCTGGCCCTTGAGCGGCGCGCGCAGTTCGGCTTCGGCGAGCAGCCTGTCGATGCCGAATTTCACGTGGGGTCCGCCATGGCCAGATCATAGGCGAAGCCGCGGGCGGCGTGGAAGTCCGGCGCGCCCGGAGGATGGGCCAGCGCCCAATAGGACCTGGCGCCGTTCGCCCCATCGATCACCGCCGCCAGGCCCAGGCGCCACAGCGCCGCGCTCGCCAGCTCCGGCGCCGGGGTGAGGTCGAGCGTGACATCCAGTTCGAAGCGGTCGTGGGATCTCCGCGCCTCGATGGCCGGCGGGGCGATCTCGCCGGCCGCCCTCATCCCGGAGCGGTAGCCGCTGAAGCGGTACGCCGCCCATTGCCGCGACGGCGAGACGTTGAACTCGAGATAGGCGTCGCCATTGCCGGCGCGAATGAAGGCCTCGAAGCATGTCCGCCGCCAAAGCTCGTCGGCGCGGGCGGGCGGCCCGGCGGGCGGCAGCCAGAGGTCATGCAAGGCGCCGGTCAGCGCATAGCTCAGCATCAGCAGCCCCTGGGCCGGGCGCGCGGCCGCGGCCTGGATGGATTGGACCGTCGCGCACCGGAAGCCTGGATGAAGGGTCAGCGCCTGGGGCATGGCGGCACTATAGCGGGGAAGCGGACAAGCTTGACATCGATCGATGGATTATTGCATTATGCAATCGTCAGTCGTCGCCGCGCCGACAGATGATTCAATAGCGGTCGCCGGACAGACTCTTCCACCCGTCCGCAACCTTCGAAGACACCCAAACTGTCCGCGAAATGACTCCGGGAGTCCTCCGCCATTCCGCCAGGAGTCCTCCTTTGGTCACTTTTGCGCGGGGGCGGGTCCCCGGCGTCTGCGCCTTCGCCGCCGGCGGCGGCGCTTGCGCGGCGGCCCCTGGGTCTTCAGAAGCTCGGCCAAACCGGGCGCCACCGGCGTCAGCGCGGCCATCAGCTCGGGGATCAGGCGGCCGAAGACGGCGATGTCGCCGCCGGTCTTGCTGACCACCAGGCGCGGCTCGGCCCCGGAGTTGTCGATGATGTCGGCCTGGTCGGCGGCCTCGAAGAACCAGGAAAGCTGGCCGAACGAGCGCACCCGCCGGCTGCGGATGGAGGCCTCGGGGACGTCGTGGCCTCCCTTGGCCACCCGGTCGCGGACGCGGGCGATGTTCAGCTCGGCGTTGGCCAGGAAGACGTAGATCAGCCGGACGGCGAAGCCCTGCGCCCGGGCGTGCTCGACGAGCTTCTGGTACTTGCCGGTGGCCAGCACCGTCTCGACGCCGACCGTCTGGTGGGCGTCCACCGAGGCGTGCAGCCAGCGCTCGATGCGGTTCACCGCCTCGAGATTGGCGTCGGGGTTGAGGATCAGGCCCTCGTGATCGACGATCCGCTTGGCCAGGGCGTCTGGATTGATGAACCAGATCGCGCCGGTCGGCGCCTCGATGGAGGCGCGTTCATAGGCGGTGCTTTTGCCCGAGCCATTCGCCCCGGCGATGATCCACAGGGCCGGCGGACTAGGAGGTCCGGTCGGCGCGGCCATCACGCACCCTGCGCTCCTTGTTCTTTTTGCGCGCGATCTTCACATTGGACTTGAAGACATAGAGGAAATCGTCGCTGAACGAGGCGCTGTTGGCGTCCAGCGCGAACACCCGCGTCTTCGATCCGCCGCCGGCGGAAAGCGTCTTGAGAACCACGGTCTTGGGGCGCTTGGAGGCCTTCTTCGCCTTGGGGACCGATCGTAGCTCGGCGGGTTTCGTCATGAGCGCTCCTGGCCGCCATATATCGAGGCCGCCGGGCGCCTTGGCAAGCGCCCCGCCCCCTAGAGGTCCGCGATCAGTCCGGCGAAGGCGATGGTGGTGCGGTCCTCCAGATAGGGCCCGATGATCTGCACGCCGATGGGAAGACCGGCCTTGGTGGCGCCGATCGGCGCGGCGGTGGCGGGAAGGTTGGCGAGGGTAGCCATGCCCGGCCACGCGACCTGGGCGCCGTAGGGAGTCACCTCGCCGTCGATCACGTGCGTGCGTTCGCCAAACGGGGCGTCGTCGTGGGGAAAGGCGACCACGCCGAAGGTCGGGGCCAGGACCACGTCAAAGGTTTCGAACAGCCTCGCCCATTGGCGTCGGATGGCGAGTTGGGCGTCCTGGGCCTCCATCCAGGCGTGGGCGCTGATCGGCTCGGCCATGGCCGGCGCACCCCGGGATATGATTGCGCCCAGCAGGGTCATGTAAATCTGCTGGGCGGCCTCGAGGTCGGGAACAAGGGCGCTGTCGCGCTCCACCTTGACGCCCGCCGTTTCCAGCTTGCCGGCCAGGCGCCCAAGCGCGGCGGTAATCTCGGCATCGACGCGGGCGACGGGGTGCTGATCGATAACCAGGACCCTGTATTCCTCCAGGCGCCGGCGCCGGGCGGCCGGCAATGCCACGCGGTAGCCGGTGGCCTCGTCCGCGTCCGGACCGGCCAGGACATCGAGGGCCAGGGTCAGGTCGCTCGCGTTGCGCGCCATCGGTCCGATCACGCCTAGGGGTGGGCCGACGCCGTCGAGCCCCGGCGGCGCGTGGCCGCGCTGGGGGATCAGGTCGTAGCTCGGCTTGTGACCATAGACGCCGCAGAACGACGACGGCACGCGGATCGAGCCGCCGATGTCGGAGCCAAACTCCAGGGGGACCATGCCGGCGGCCAGCGCCGCGGCGCCACCGCCCGAAGAGCCGCCGGGCGTGCGGGCCGGATCTAGCGGATGGCTGGTCCGGCCATAGACGGGGTTGACGCTCTGCCAGTCCCCCAGAAACGGCGGCACATTGGTCTTGCCGAGGATCACCGCGCCGGCGGCCTTGAGCCGGGCGACGCCCACCGAATCCTCCGGCGCGATCCAGCCTTTGGCCGCTTCGATGCCCCAGGTGGTCGGCAGGCCGGCGACGTTCATGGCCTCCTTGACGGTCATCGGCACGCC
>PMOM01000126.1:0-4984 GCA_003161535.1 Caulobacteraceae bacterium
CGCTCGGAGAGGTCGAGCCGGTCCTTGTCGATGAAGCCGCGTTTGTCCTTCAGTCCCGCCATCCGCGACCCTTGGTTTTCGGCGGGCTCGCCGCCTTATCTTCAGGTAAAGTGATGTGGGGCTGGATCAAAGCGGTTCGGGTCGGATGACGCCTAGGGATGCCATCGCCTTTGTCCGAAGACATGGCGTCGTGCTGGCGTCGGCCAAAGGGCCCGTGCCGAATCTGGCCGAGGCGATCGCTGGCGAGCCGATCAGGGGAAGTTGGTGGTCTCATCCCAAGGGCAATGCGATCTACACGGTATTGCAGGCGATCCAAGGCGATCCCGCCGTCCTCGTCTGCCGCGCCGTCAAGGGCAAGATCACCCTCGTCCATCGCCGACTATGGCCTTTCCTGATCCGCGTAGCCCACCGATTCCCGGCCGAGCATCTCGCGCAAATCCATGAGGAGCACACCAAGACGGGGCGCCACATGAACCGCACGGTCGCCTTTCCCGATTGGGCGGCGCCCGATATCCGCGCGCAGGCGGCCGGCCTTGCCGAGCAGGATGCTCTGGCGGCTCTTGGCGATTGGGTTGCGCCGGCTCGCGCCGGCGGATAGGCGATGACCATGGATGAAACCACCCGCGCGGCCCATATCGAACGCGTCCGGCGCGACGGCTTCACCATTGTCGCCGGGGCGATCGAGGCGCCCTTGATCGAGGCCCTGAACGCGGCGCTCCTGCGCCTGGAGCGCGAGCTTGACGCCAAGCCGGCGATGAACAGCTTCGAAGGCCATCGCACGGTGCGGATCTACAATCTGCTCGCCCGCGGCGCGCCGTTCGCGAAGGTCCCCGACCACGCCAGCGTCCTACCCATCGTCGAGGGCGTGCTCGACGCCGGCTGCCTGATCTCGTCGCTGTCGTCCATCGCCATTGATCCGGGGGAGACCGCCCAGCCGATCCACGCCGACGACATGGTCATTCCCCTGAATAAGCCGCACCTGCCCATCGTCTGCAATTCCATGTGGGCGCTCACCGATTTCACCGCCGCCAATGGCGCCACCCGCCTGGTTCCCGGCAGCCACCTCAGGCCCAGCCCGGAATACGGCGGCGCCTATGAGACCATCCCCGCCGAAATGCGGGCCGGCGACGTGCTGATCTGGGACGGCGCCCTGTGGCACGGCGGTGGGGCAAACACCACGGCCAAGCGCCGCACCGGCGTGGCCATGAACTATTGCGCCGGCTTCATCCGCCAGCAGGAGAACCAGCAGCTCGGGCTCGATCCCCGCCTGGTCAAGACGCTTTCACCCCGCCTGCGCGAACTGGTCGGTTACGGCGTCTACCAGGGCCTCATCGGCCACATCGACAAGAAGAGCCCGGCCCAGCGGCTCGACGACAGCGTCGACTTCAAATCGATCTGGGATCGCTGACCAGGGCGGGGCGGTCGGCGCAACCAGTGCGCGACGGCCAAGCTTGGCTTGACGCGAGGCGACCAGCGACGGAGGATAAATTTCGGACGATCCGTCCAAGGAGGGGAACCCCAATATGACCAGACTTCAATGGGCCGGCGCGGCCGGGGCCGCGGCCCTGGCAGCTTCACTGGGCGCCTGTCAAGTGAACACCGCCGCCAAGCCGGCGGTCGATACGGCCAAGATTTCTGACGCCATAAAGGCGGACGAAGCTCAAGGCGCGGCCGACTTCAACGCGCACGACGCGGTCAAGAGCGCCAGCCACGATGCTGCTGACATCGTTGCGATGTTCCACGGCACGCCGAACTCCAACGGCCAGGCCGCCGATCAAGCGGCCACCCAGCAGCTCTTCGCCGCCAATCCGAACGCCCACTTCACGCTCGCCGACGAGAGCGTGGACGTGTCCGCGTCGGGCGACATGGCGGTCTACCATTCGACCTACACGTTCACCTTCACCGATCCGAAGACCAAAAAGCCCGCCACGGAGAAGGGTAACTGGCTGGTGGGCTACAAGCCCCAGGCAGACGGGTCGTGGAAGATGGAGTGGGCAATCGGCGCCGACACCGGTCCGGCCCCCGCCGCCAAGAGCTGACGCCAGCCTCGGGTAGCCGGAGCTATAGCCCGGCTCACCCCGCCGCCGCCAGGTGCGCCCCGAAGGTCGCCGCGTCGATATTGGCGCCGCAGGCGATGACGCCCACGCGCGCGCCGCCGAACCGGCCGCGCAGGGGTCCGATCAGGGCCGCGGTGGCCGCCGCGCCTGCCGGTTCCACCGCCAGCTTCATCTCTTCGAAGAGCAGCTTCATCGCCGCGCGCAGGTCGTCGTCGCTGATCAGCACCAGTTCGTCGACATATTGCCGGCACAGAGCGAAGCTGTAGGGCAGAGCCATCGGCGCTCCCAGGCTGTCGGCGATGGTCCGCACCGCCTCGATGGCCACCGGCGCGCCGGCGGCGAAGCTGCGGTGCATGCTGTCGGCGCCTTGCGGCTCGACGCCGATGACGCGGCAGGCCGGCTGTAGCTGCTTCATGGCGCTGGCCATGCCGGCGATCAGCCCGCCGCCGCCGATCGGCACGATCAGGACATCTAGCGCCCCGGCCTGCTCGGAAAACTCCAGCCCCACCGTCGCCGTCCCCTGGGCGGTCAGCGGACCCTCGAAGGGGTGCACGAAGGTCTTGCCTTCGTCCCGGGCGATGGTTTCGGCCATGGGAAAGACGTCGCCGATGGTCTCGGCCAGGACTACCTCCGCTCCCCAGGCCCGGGCCATGGCCACGCGGACGGGGCTTGCCGTCCTGGGCATGACGACCTTGGCCGGGGCGCCGGCGATGCTGGCGGCATAGGCCGTGGCGATGGCGTGATTGCCGCCGCTGGCGGCGGTGACGCCGCGCGCGATCTGGTCGGGGCCAAGGCCGAGGACAACATTGAGGGCGCCGCGCGCCTTGAACGACCCAGTGATCTGGAACAGCTCCAGCTTGATGATCGTCTCGACGTCGGCCCCGGCGGCCGCCGCCAATTTCGGCCCACGCCAGTGATGGATCGGCGTGACAAGGACACGCTCGCCCAGGCGCTCGCGGCAGGCCCGGACCGCCGCGATGGAAAGATGTGGATCGTTCACGCGCGGCATCTCGCTCTTGGCCAATGATTGCATCGACAGTCTACCCAATAGCCTCGCCGCGGCGTGAATCTGTATTCTGATTCATCCAGTCCCGGCCTTCGCCCCAACCACGACGCCGGCCCCACCCCGGCAAAAGGGCCATGCTGGGCGGCGCGCGCCCGGAACCCACTCTACTTGTGAACTCGCGGCACGCAGGCAGATATTGACGCACAAAAGAGAGTATTTTCCATTTCATTTGTGATACAGCAAGTATCATATTTATATCGCGTGACGACTATACACATTGTGGCGAGAGGTACATCCGCCAGGAACCTGGACCCAGCCGACCGCGTTTAGTCTCTGCTGAGGGGAATTTCTCGAGGAGACATACAATGACCGCCACTGTGTTCAGTTCCCCCGAACCGGATGTCGTGATCACGCCTCCAGGCGCGCCCCTGATGCCCATGGCCAACCCGGCCATCATCCGCAGCGCCCAGGGCCGCCGCCGGCCGGCCTGGATGACCGCCGCACCCATCGCCGCCGTCGCCGCCCTCGCGGTCGGCGGCCTTCTCGTCGCCAGCCATCACAAAGCTCCCGCCGCGCGCCAGGTGGCCGAAGTCGCCCCCGCGGCGCTAGCCCCGGCCGTCCCGGCGCCAGCGCTCGCCGCCGCGCCCGCTCCGGTCGCGCCGGTGGCGGCCGCCCCGGTCACGCGCCTGGCCGCCCGCCCGCCGGTTTATGCGCCGATCCGCCACAGCCTCGCCCGCACCCGGGCCAGCGCGCCCAGCGCGCCGGCCTCAGCCACCGACGCCAGCGCCACGGCTCCGATCGCCGCGCAGACCCCGGCGGCCGCGCCAGTCACGCCGATCGCGCCGATCGTCGCGGCCCCGACACCGCCCGCCGCCCCCGCGGCGGACCCCATGGCGCCGGCGGCAGCAACCCCGGTCACTCCGGCGCCCGACACGCCGAAGGTAACCCCGCCGCAGCGCTAGTCTGGACTAACCTTGGCTGATCTGGCGCTGGGGTTCATCCCGGCGACAGCGCTCGCGCCGCGAGGTCCCGCCAGGCGCGGCCCTCCCGACGAAACCGCGGGTTGGCGCCGGCGATGCGGCTATCCATTTCGGCGACCGCATCCCTAGCTTCCTCGGCCCGGCCGGTGCGGGCGAGGAAGGCGGCGTAACGGCCCAGGCCCTCCAGGCCCGGTATCCGCCCCGCCGCCCATTGATAGGCGGTGTCGGCCTCGGCCATGCGGCCCAATCCCTCGTAAATGCGGCCGAGCGCCAGGGCGGCCTGCGGAGTGCGGCCCACTTCGGCGTCCTGGCCAAGCACTTCCATCAGGTTGAGCGCCTCTTCGAAGCGGCCAAGCTCGATCAGGGCGGTGGCGCGCCCGAGCAGCAGCACCGGATCGCCCGCGTGGACTCCTCGGGCGGCCTCGGTCCACAGCCGTTCGGCCTCCTCGTGGCGGCCAAGCGCCGCGGCCGCCCGCGCCAGACGCATCTGGTTGTGGACGGTGGGCGCCTGATCATTCGCCGCCTTGGCCTGGCGGTATTCGCGGGTCGGATCGAGACTCTGGCGCGCGCTTTGACCCAGGCGCCGCGCCGCTGGGCCGCCGGCCAGGGAGGGCGCCACCACCGCGACGAGATAGACGATCCCGCCCAGGGGCTGCAGCATCAGGATGATCGCCAGCCACCACATCGCCGCGCCGGTGCGCACCACATGCACGCACAGGGCGATGGAGAACAGCAAGGAAAGCCCAAAGGCGCTGAGCATGCGGGCTGACTTATCTGACGGTTAGGCAGGGCGGCGACGGCGTCACGCTACCCGTCCTCCCGACCAACCTGCTTTGGGTCGAGCTTGGCTGAGGGGGCCAATCGCATCACCTCGGCCTGGTAGCGTTCGTCCTGGCCGGCGGCGAGGAAGGCCGCGGCCTCGGCGCAGGCGCTGATCAGGT
>PMOM01000126.1:5027-8052 GCA_003161535.1 Caulobacteraceae bacterium
GCGCGAGACGATGGAGCGGATGCCGTTGTTACCCGCCGCGCCGCCGCCGGTCTTCATTCGGAACCGGCCGGGCGCCAGATCGATCTCGTCATAGAACACCACCACCTCGATCGGCGCGCTCTTGTAGAAGTTCATCGCCTCAAGCACCGCCCGCCCGCTCTCGTTGTAAAAGGTCTGGGGCTTGAGGATGAGGACGCGTTGCGCCCCGTCCGGCGTGGCGATCTCGCCTTCGCGGGAAAGGCTGGAAAACCGTCGCCGCTCGGCGGCGAAGTCCCAGCGGCGGGCGATGGCGTCCACGGTCATGGCGCCGATGTTGTGGCGGTTTTTCGCATAGCTGGGGCCAGGATTGCCCAGGCCCGCCAGGATCAGCATTGGCTCGCGCCGGCGGGTATCGCCCCGCCCCCTTTAGCTTTCCGAGGCCTCCGGATCGACGGTCGCCGCCGCTTCTTCCTCGGCGGCTTCCGCCCCGGCCTCGGCCTCTGCCTCCTCCTCGTCCACGCCCATCGCCGAGGACATGGCGATGGAGGCCACCGTGGCGCCCTGGTGATGGGGGGTCAGCTCCACCCGCTCGGGCAGGGTGAGGTCCGCGGCGCGCACCGCGTCGCCGATATCGAGGCCCGTGAGGTCGATGAAAATTTCCTCCGGGATCGAGTCGGCCGGGGCCAGCACCTCAACCTCGTGCAGGTTGATGTTCAGCGCGCCGCCGCGCTTGAGGCCCGGCGATTCCTCGTGATTGCGGAAGCGCACCGGCACCATGATGCGGATCGATTGGTGGGCGTCGACGCGGTAGAGATCGAAGTGCAGCGGTGTTTCGGTGACCGGATGGAACTGCACGTCCTTGGCGATCACCGGCTGGACTTCCTTGCCATACTTCAGGTTCACCAGGTGGCCGAGCAGCTTGCCGGTGTGCAGCGCCTTACGAAATTCCCCCGCCTTGACGGCGATGGAGACCGGAGGCTCGGACCCGCCGTATAGGATGCCCGGAATCATGCCCTCGCCGCGCGTCTGGCGCGCGCCGCCGGTTCCAAAGCGCGTGCGGATTTCCACATTCAGGACGATGTCGGCCATAGGGCTTGCCTCGAAATATACAGACGCCGCGCGGGGTCAACGGCGCGCGGCGAGACGGTCTGGGGCCGGCCAAAGCCGGCCGATCAAAAGGGTGCGGCTAGATACACGGCCACGCCGCGCGATGCAACGCCAAGCCACCGTCGCCTTCATCGATGAGGCGGAGGAAAGCCTATCGCCTCGCGGCGGAGCGGCGCTTGGGTTTTGGCGTCGCGGTCGCCGGCGGCGGGGGGGCCGGCTCGGGGGGCACATCGACCCCGGCGTTCCTGGCGAGGCACGATCCGGTGTCGACCATCACGTGCTGGCCCATGCAGAAGATGTCTTCATAGTTGGGCCGGGCCACCGCCAGACACTGATGCAGATTGAGCTTGGCCATGCGAAGGCAGGCGTCGGTGTTGCTCTCGCTGGTCAGCGTGGTCAGGCGGTCGTATGCGTCCTCGCCCGCTTCACCCAGGGCGGCGATGGCGGCCAGCTGGAGCGCCCGGGCGACCAGGGGCGTGTAGGGCGGCTGGGCCGGCGGCGCTGTAATCGTCGGCGGGGCCATGCCGCTGGCGGCGCTCTGCAGCATCGCCATGTGGTCGGCGGCCGGCGCGATGCCGCCCGTCGCCATGGCCTCCACGGTCGCCAACCGGCCGCCGCGGTCGACCACGTCCTCCTTTGACCAGGCCTGGCGCTGGACGTCGTAGGCGGACTGTCTGATCGTCCTGCCCGCCGCGTAGAGGCGCAGTCCCGCCGAGCCCAGGGCTTCCCTGGCTTGGCCGGCGGCCGCGTCCGAGCCCCTGAACTGGAAGGGGTAAGTCGGATCGGAGAGGATGTAGTCGACCATCAGGCGGCGGTTTTCCGGGCTGGTGCCAGCGGCGCGCACCGAGGCGACGAAGCTGGGGACCTGCAGGGCCGCCACGGCTCCATAGGCCACGGCGCCGCGGATGAACGCCCTGGGCTCGTAGGCGGCGGCGGTTTTCAGAGCCTCGGACACCGCCATGCCGCTGGTGAAGCCTGGCGAGGTGGCGGTTACCCGTTCGAGATAGGCTTGATAGGCCGCCGCGTCGCCGATCAGCCGATCGGGAAGACCCACTGGCCCGGCCGGCGGGGGCGGCGGCGGCGCCTCGACGACTGGCTCCTTCTTGGGGCGGGCCGCCGACTCAAGCCCCGGAACCCCCACCGCCAGCACCGTCGCCATCATAAGAAAACCCGCGCGCGCGGGGCTCACCAGAGTCATGTTCAAAGCAGCCTTGCGTGGCGGGAAAGACCGGCTTTCGATTGCGCCGTCGAATCGGCGAGAATGTGACACGGAGCCAACTCAATACCAATCTGGACGGGGCGGCCGCGTGGATTAATCGAACAGCTTGGAGACCGATTCCTCATTGGCGATGCGCCGGATGGCCTCGCCGATCAGGCGAGCGCAGCTCACCACCCGAATCTTGCCGCCGGCGGCGGCGCGCTCATCGGTGGCGATGGAATCGGTGACCACCAGCTCCTTGAGCACCGAGGCGTTGACCCGCTCGATGGCCGCGCCCGACAATACGCCGTGGGTGATATAGGCCGAGACCTCCGCGGCCCCGGCCTCGATCAGGGACTGGGCGGCGCTGCAAAGCGTGCTGCCCGAATCGACGATGTCGTCGAAGATGATCAGCCGGCGGCCACCGACCTCGCCGATGATGTTGGCCACTTCCGTCAGCCCAGGGCCCTGGCGGCGTTTGTCGACGATGGCCAGGCCCGCCTTGAGCCGGCTTGCGAGCGCCAGCGCCCGCACCACACCGCCGACATCGGGCGAGACGATCAGCAGTTCGCCGGTCTTGGCGTAGTGGGCCTTGACGTCGGCGGCCATCAGCGGCGCGGCCTGCAGATTGTCGGTGGGAATGTCGAAGAAGCCCTGGATCTGCCCCGAGTGGAGATCCATGGTGAGCACCCGGTCGGCGCCGGCGCGGGTGATCAGATTGGCCACCAGCTTGGCCGAGAT
>PMOM01000221.1 GCA_003161535.1 Caulobacteraceae bacterium
TCGGCGCTGGTCAGGATCAGGGCCCCGCCGCCGTCGGTGACCAGGCAACACATCAGCATGCGGAAGGGCCAGGCGATCATCGGGGAGTTCAGCACATCATCCACCGTGATCGGATCTCGGAAGCTGGCGCGCGGGTTCTTGGCCGCCCATTCGCGCTGGATCACGGCCACCATGGCCAGATCTTCCTCGGTGACGCCGTAGGTCTTCATGTAGCGAAGCACCGGGATGGTGAACATGGTCGGCGGCGAGGTCACCCCGAAGGGCATTTCGAACTGGCCCATCAGGCTGGAGCCGGCGCGGCCAAAGCCTCTTTCCCCGGCGCTCACCCGCGAGCGGCCGCTTTCGCCGTGGGTGATCAGCACCGTCGTGCACAGCCCCTCGTTGATGGCCGCCGCGGCGTGGCGGACATGCAGCATGAACGANNACGCTGGTGCCGTCCACCCAGGTGGGGGTGATCCCCAGATAGTGGGCGATGGCGACCGGGCTCTCGCCGGCGGTGGCGATGCCGTCGATGTCCGAGGGCTTGAGGCCGGCGTCGGCCAGGGTGTTGAGGGCGGCGTCGGCGTGCAGGCCGATCACCGACATGTCGGGAATCTTGCCAAGCCGCGTGGTCTCGGCGGCGCCGACGACGGCGACGGTGCGCGGTTTCATCGTCAGCCTCCCGCCGGCTTGAAGAGGGGCAGGGCCATGGCCCCGAAGGTCTCGAAGACCACCTCCACGGGCATGTCCAGCTTCAGCGCCTCGGGGGTCTGCGGACAGCCGACGATGTTGGTCATCATGCGCGGACCCTCGGCGAGGCTGACCACGGCGATGGAGTGAGGCTCTGTCCCCATGTCCGGGCGCGGGCGATGGTTGATCACATAGCTGTACAGGCTTGCCTTGCCGCTGGCCTTGTAGACCTCCACCGATCGCGAGCCACAGGCCGGGCAGAAGGCGCGGGGCGGGAAATAGCTCTTGCGGCAGGCGGTGCAGCGCTGCAGGCGAAGCTCGCCCGCTTTGCAGCCGTCCCAGAAGTGCTGGGTCTCCGGAGTGGGCTGGGGAAGGGCTCTGTCCATGAAGCGGCGCATCCTCGAAGGCGGGGTCTGGGGATTCCTGTCGAAACTATTTGGCGCCCGATGGCAAGGGGCCGCCGCCTCCTTCACTCCTCCCCCGCGAAGCGGGGGAGGTGGCGCGCGGCTCTTGCTCGCCGCGTGACGGAGGGGGCGTGGGGCGGCCGCCGCCAAGCCTTCCAGAAGCGGTAGCCTTGCTGATACGGTTCTTAAGCAGCGCGGGAGCGGCGCGATGGGCGGGGGTGAGCGCGTGGATGGTCCGGCCGGCGATCCGCCACCCGCGGCCGACTGGTGGCGTGGCGCGGTGATCTATCAGGTCTATCCGCGCAGCTTCTTAGATGCCGACGGCGACGGCGTCGGCGATCTCAAAGGCGTTCTGGAAAAACTCGATTACGTCGCCGCCCTGGGCGTCGATGGGGTGTGGCTGTCGCCCTTCTACCGCTCGCCGATGAAGGACTTCGGCTATGACGTCAGCGACTACCGCGACGTCGATCCGCTGTTCGGCTCCCTGGCCGATTTCGACGCGGTGCTGGCCAAGGCCCACAAGCTTGGCCTCAAGCTGATCATCGACCAGGTGTGGTCCCATACCTCCGACCAGCATCCGTGGTTCGTTCAGAGCGCCGCGTCGCCGGAGAGCGCCAAGGCCGACTGGTATGTCTGGGCGCAGGCCAAGCGCGATGGCTCGCCGCCCAACAACTGGCAGGCGGTGTTCGGCGGGCCCTCGTGGACGTGGAATCCGCGTCGCCGTCAGTACTATCTGCACAACTTCCTCGCTGAACAGCCGGACCTCAATTACTGGAACGAGGAGGTCCAGGACGCCATCCTCGAAGTGGCCAGGTTCTGGCTGGACCGCGGTGTCGACGGCTTCCGCCTCGATGTCATCAACTTCATCGTCCAGGACGCCAAGCTGCGCGACAATCCGGCGGCGCCGCATGATCGCACGCCCATCGCTCCCACCCGTTTTCAGCGCCACGTCCACGACCGCTCACAGCCTGGGGCGCTGGCGTTTCTGCATCGCCTGCGCGGCGTCGTCGACGGCTATGCCGGGGCGATGACGGTGGGCGAGATCGTCGATGATCCGCCCCTTGAGCGCCAGCAGGAATACACCCTGCCGCCCGATCGGCTGAACACCGCCTACAGCTTCTATCTGCTCGCCGCCTCGGCCGCCCCGCCGGAGCTGTTCGCCCACGCCTTGCGCTCGTGGAGGGACGCCGCGGGCTGGCCCTCATGGTCGCTGGGCAACCACGACGTGGATCGCTTCGCCAGCCGCCTGGCCCACTCGGGCGACCCGGCCCAGGTGCGCATCCTCTTGGCGGTCCTGATGTGCCTGCGCGGCACGATTTTCCTCTACCAGGGCGAGGAACTCGGCCTGCCCCAGGCGCGCGTGCCCTTCGACCGGCTGCGCGACCCCTTCGCCATCGCCGCCTACACCGGCAAGTCCGGCCGCGACGGCGCGCGCACGCCCATGCCGTGGACGCCCGATGGCGCCAACGCCGGGTTCTCCCCGGCGGCCCAGACCTGGCTGCCCGTGGACGAGGCGCACCGGCCAATGTCGGTGGCCAGCCAGGAAGCCGATCCCGACTCCATGCTCAATTTCACCCGCCGCCTGATCGCTCTTCGCCGCGCCCACTTGGCCCTGCGCCAGGGCGCCGCCGAGGTGCTGTCAGCGCCGCCCGGGGTGCTGGCGTTCGAGCGCGTCGCCGCGGGCGAGCGATTGGTGTGCGTCTTCGAGCTTGCCGGCCAGGCGGCGCAACTGCCGGTGGCCAAGGGCGCCGATCTGCTGGAGCGCTTTGGCGCGGCAGCCTTGGCGGACGGCGTGGCGCATCTGGGCGCCTTCGGCGGGGCCGTGCTGCGACTGCCGGCCGGCGCCCATGCCTGACGTCGAAAGCCTCGCGGAGCGACTTCGCGCTTATCCAAGAGGCGAGGGCGGTTTCATCGTCGGTGTCACCGGCGGGGTCGCCGTGGGCAAGAGTACGCTCGCGGCGGCCTTGAAGGCGCGCATCGAGGCGTGGCCCGAGGCGCCCAGGGTCGAGCTGGCCGGTACGGACGGCTTCCTGCGCTCCAATGCGGCGCTGGAGCGGGCCGGCCTGACGGCGCGCAAGGGTTTTCCCGAAAGCTATGACGCCGACGCCCTGCGCGAAGCCCTCACCGCCGTGCGGCGCGGTCCGGCCACCTTCCCCGGCTATTCGCACCTCGTCTACGATGTCGACGCCGCCTTGGCCCGGCGGCTCGACCGCCCCGACTTGCTGATCATCGAGGGGCTGGGCCTTTCGCGCGCCACGCCGGTCGATGTCCTGATCTATCTGGACGGCCGCGAGCGCGATCTGGAGGCCTGGTTCGTCACCCGCTTCATGGAGTTCTGGCAAGCCGGCCTGATCGATGCGGCGAGCTTCTACGCGCGTTTTGCTCATCTGGACCGGGAGGCGGCGACGCGCCTGGCCCACATGGTGTGGAAGACGATCAACCTGCCCAATCTGCGCACCCACATCCGGCCCCTTCGCGCCCTGGCCGATATCGTCGTGCGCAAGGGCCGAGGCCACCAGATCGAGTCCATCGTCTCGCGGCGCCGGTCGCGCGGCCGCCCGCCCGTGCGACGCCAATGAACCAAGGGACCTTCTCGGGGTTATCCTCGGGTTAGAGGAGTCTCCCCACCATGTTCACCCTGCCTGGCCTGCCTTACGCCTACGACGCCCTGTCGCCGGTGATGTCCGAAAAGACCCTGCATTTTCACCACGACAAGCACCACGCTGCGTACGTCAAGACGCTCAACAGCCTGGTTGAGGCGTCGGGCGACTCCCATGCTTCCCTCGAAGCCCTGATCGTGGCGGAGGCGAAGTCGACGCACAGGAAACTGTTCAACAACGCCGCCCAGACGTGGAACCACGCCTTCTTCTGGGTCGCCATGTCCCCCGATCGCCAGCAACCCACTTCCGAACTGCAGACGGCCATCCGGTCGGGCTTCGGGTCCTTCGAAAAACTGCGCAGCGCCTTCGTCACCGCCGGGGTGGATCACTTCGGGTCCGGCTGGGTCTGGCTGACCGCCGATCGCGCCGGGGAGTTGAAGGTGGTCTCCACCCACGACGCCGACGACACCCTGACGACGAAGGACCGCACCCCGCTGCTGGTTTGCGATCTGTGGGAGCACGCCTACTACCTGGACTACCAGAACGAGCGCAAAGCCTTCCTCGAGGC
>PMOM01000206.1:0-1035 GCA_003161535.1 Caulobacteraceae bacterium
GGCATCTCCACCTATCAGTCCTACTGCGGCGCGCAGATATTCGATGCCGTGGGCCTCTCCAGCGCCTTCGTCGAGCGCTATTTCACCGGCACGGCCAGCGTCATCGAGGGCGTCGGCCTAGGCGAGGTTGCCCGCGAATGCGTCGAGCGCCACGAGGGCGCCTATGGCGATGCGCCGATCTATCGGACCATGCTCGATGTCGGCGGCGCCTACGCCTTTCGCCTGCGCGGCGAGGATCACGCCTGGACGCCCGAATCGGTGGCCAGCCTGCAGCACGCCGTGCGCGGCAATCTGCCGGCCGAATACCAGGCCTTCGCCGACACCATCAATTCCCAGAGCGCCCGGCTCCTCACCCTCCGCGGGCTGATGGACTTCCATTGGGCGCAGGCGCCGATCGCCTTGGACGAGGTCGAACCGGCCGCCGAGATCGTCAAGCGCTTTTCCACCGGCGCCATGAGCTTCGGCTCCATCAGCCGCGAGGCGCACACCACCCTGGCCATCGCCATGAACCGTATTGGCGGCCGCTCCAACACCGGCGAAGGCGGCGAGGAGGCCGACCGCTTCACACCGCTAGCCAATGGCGATTCCATGCGCTCGGCTATCAAGCAGGTGGCTTCGGGGCGCTTTGGGGTGACCGCGGAGTATCTCGTCAACGCAGACGACCTTCAGATCAAGATGGCCCAAGGGGCCAAGCCCGGCGAAGGCGGCCAGCTTCCCGGCCACAANNCCGCCGCATCACGACATCTATTCCATCGAGGATCTGGCCCAGCTCATCCACGATCTGAAGAACGTCAATCCGGCCGCTCGCATCTCGGTGAAGCTGGTCTCGGAGGTGGGCGTCGGCACCGTGGCCGCCGGCGTCGCCAAGTCGCGCGCCGACCATGTGACCATTTCCGGTTTCGAGGGAGGAACAGGGGCGAGCCCGTTGACCTCGCTCACCCACGCCGGCTCCCCCTGGGAGATTGGTCTGGCCGAGACCCAGCAGACCCTGCTGCTCAACGGCCTGCGCGGGCGCATCGCCGTGCAGGTGGACGG
>PMOM01000206.1:1158-2569 GCA_003161535.1 Caulobacteraceae bacterium
TTCTTCGTCGCCGAGGAACTGCGCGCCATCATGGCGGCGCTGGGATTCCGCACCGTCCAGGAGATGATTGGCCAAGTTGGCCGCCTGGATGTCCGCGCCGCCGTCGAGCACTGGAAAGCCAGCGGCATTGATCTGTCCCGCATCCTTTATGCGGCGCCGCCCACCGGCAGCGGGGCGTTGTGGAACAGCGAGCGCCAGGACCACGGCCTCGACAAGGCGCTCGATCACGCCTTGATCGGCGGCGCCGCCGAAGCTCTCGCCGGAGGCGAATCGGCGCACCTTGAGCTGCCGATACGAAATGTCCATCGCTCGGTGGGCGCCATGCTGTCGGGCGAGATCGCCCGCCGGCACGGACATGCCGGACTGCCCGATGGCGCGATTTCGGTGCGTCTCACCGGCACGGCGGGTCAGAGCTTCGGCGCTTTCCTCGCCCGCGGCGTCACGTTGGATCTGACAGGAGACGCCAACGACTATGTGGGCAAGGGCCTCTCGGGCGGCGTCATCATTGTGCGCCAGCCTCCGCAAGCGACACGCGATCCGACCGCCAACATCATCGTCGGCAACACCGTGCTTTATGGCGCCATCGCCGGCGAGGCCTATTTCCAGGGCGTGGCGGGCGAGCGGTTCGCTGTGCGCAACTCCGGGGCGGCGGCGGTGGTCGAGGGCCTGGGCGACCACGGCTGCGAATACATGACAGGCGGGGTGGTGGTGGTGCTGGGTGAGACGGGACGCAACTTCGCCGCCGGCATGTCGGGCGGCATCGCCTATGTCTGGGACCCGCACGGACGGTTCGGCCCGCTTTGCAACACGGCCATGGTCGACTTGGCTCCCGTCGGACCCAGCCGGCTCATGGATCATGACGACGAGGCCCCGCGCACGGCCTCGGCCAGCGTCGACGATAGCGGCCTGGGCGATCCCTTGAACTTCGACGCCGAGCGCCTGCGCATCCTGGTGGAGCGCCACCACGCCTACACCGGCAGCGCGCGCGCCGCCGCCCTGCTCGCCGATTGGGACGCCGCCCTGGGCGCCTTCGTCAAGGTCACCCCCAAGGACTATCGCAAGGCCCTGCTCGACCTGGCCGCCGAGCGAAGGGCGGCGCAAGCCGTGGCGGCTGAGTGATGCCCAACCCTGCCGGTTTCCTGGAGATCGAACGGCGCGAGCGGGTCTATGAGCCGCGCGAGGCGCGCCTGAAGACATGGACTGAGTTCGTCCGCCCCCTGCCGATCGCCGAGGTGGAGCGCCAGGCAGGGCGGTGCATGAGCTGCGGCATCCCGTTCTGCCACACCGGCTGTCCGGTCAACAACCTGATCCCCGACTGGAACGACCTGGTCCATCGCGACCAGTGGAAGAATGCTCTTGAGACCCTGCACTCCACCAACAATTTCCCGGAGTTCACCGGCCGCATCTGCCC
>PMOM01000255.1 GCA_003161535.1 Caulobacteraceae bacterium
ATCAGGGCGTTGAGATAGGTGTCTGCGCCGCTCTCGTAGCGGGCGTACGAGAGCCGATAGGCGTCGGCGGAGGCGGCGACCAGGGCCTGTTGCGCGGCCAGCTGCTCCTCGATCGTGCCGCGCCGGGCCAGAGCGTCGGCGACTTCGCGAAAGGCGGTCTGGATGGCCTTTTCATAGCTCGCTACGGCGGCGTCGCGCTGCGCCCTGGCCACGCGCAGGTTTCCGCGATTGGCGCCGGCGTCGAAGATCGGCGCGCTGAGCGTCGGCGCGAAGCTCCAGGCGGCCGACGCGCCGTGAAACAGGCTCGACAGGGCCAGGCTGGCGAAGCCTCCCGATCCGGTCAGCGACAGGCTGGGAAAAAACGCGGCGCGGGCGGCGCCGATATTGGCGTTGGCGGCCTTGAGCTGATCCTCCGCCTGGGCGACATCGGGCCGGCCCAGCAGAACGGCCGAAGGCAGGCCGGCCGGCAGGCTGGAGACCATGACGCCCAGGTCATCGACGCCGTTCGCCAGCAGATTCTCGGCCACCGGCGCGCCGACAACCAGATCCAGGGCGTTCTCGTCCTGGGCTGCCTGGGTGGTCAGGCGGGCGACGTCGGAGCGCGCCTGCTGGACGACGGTCTGGGCCTGGCTGACGTCGAGCTGCGAAGCGATGCCGCCGGAAAACCGCGCCTGGGTGAGGGTGAGCGTGACCTGGCCACTGGCCTGGGTGTCCTTGGCGATGGCCAGCAGCGCGCGATCGGCGCCGAGGGTGAAGTCATCGGCCACCACCTGCGAGATCAGGGTGATCTGGGCGGCGTCGCGGGCTTCGCGGGTGGCGAAGTACTGGTCCAGCGCCGCCCGGGTCAGATTGCGCACCTTGCCGAATAGGTCGAGCTGATAGGCGCTGACGGCGACGTTTGCTTCGTAAAGCCGCTCGTTGACCTCGCCGCCGCCGGCGGCCGCGGCGCCGCCGACCACGCTGGCCGGGGTCTGGCCATAGACCGCCCCGAAGTTGGCGTTCAGCTTGGGCAGAAGGTCGGAGCGCTGCACCTGATACTGGCCGCGGGCNNTTGGCCAGGGCCTCATCGATGATCGCCTTGAGCTTGGCATCGACGAAGACGTCCCGCCATCCCACCACGGGCGCCATCCCGGCGGCCGGCGGATACGCGCCGCCGATCGGAAAGGCGGCCGGCACGGGCGCCTGCGGGCGATGGTAGCGCGGCGCCAGATCGATGCAGGCGGTCAGGCAAAGGGCGGCGCCCAGCAGGGCGAGCGGGCGCGGGGTCATGGCGCGACCTCGCCGTCCGCGGCCGGCGTCCTTGGCCGCCGACGCAGGGCCTGGCGAAAACCGCCGCGCACCCCGATGAAGAACAACGGCACGAAAAAGATCGCCAGAATGGTGGCCGAAAGCATGCCGCCGATCACCCCGGTGCCGATGTCGTTCTGGCTGGCGGCGCCCGCGCCGGTGGAGATGGCCAGGGGGAACACGCCGGCGACGAACGCCAGGGACGTCATCAGGATCGGACGAATGCGCAGCTTCGCGGCTTGCGTGGCCGCCTGCGTCGGGCTGGCGCCCTGCTTTTCGGCCTCGTCGGCGAACTGCACGATCAGGATGGCGTTCTTGGCCGACAAGCCGATGGTGGTCAGCAGGCCGACCTGAAAATAGGTGTCGTTGTAGAAGCCCCTCAGCGTCGCCGCCAACACCGCCCCGACGATCCCCAGAGGCACCACCAGCATGACGGCGAAGGGGATCGACCAGCTCTCGTAGAGCGCCGCCAGACACAGAAACACCACCAGCATGGAGATGCCGTAGAGGGCCGGCGCCTGAGCCCCCGACAGGCGTTCCTGATAGGAAAGGCCGGTCCACTCATGGCCAATTCCCGCGGGGAGTTTGGCGGCCAGCTTCTCCACCTCGTCCAACGCCACACCGGAGCTCTTGCCGGGCGCGGCCTGGCCCTGGATCTCCAGGGATGGCTGGCCGTTGTAGCGCTGCAGCTGCGCCGGGCCGACCGTCCAGTTGGCGGCCGAGAACGCCGAGAACGGGGCCATGGTCCCGCTGCTTCCGCGAACGAACCAGCGGCCGATGTCGTCCGGGCTGCCCCGGAACGGCGCATCGCCCTGGATATAGACTCGCTTGACCCGTCCGCGATCGATGAAGTTGTTGATGAAGGCGCCACCGAAACCAGCGCTGAGGGTGTCGTTGATGTCGCTTTGCGAAAGGCCAAGAGCGCCGGCGCGCGCCTGATCCACGGTCAGATGCAGCTGGGGGGTGTCTTCCTGGCCGTTGGGACGCACACCGGCCAGAACCGGATCGCGGGCCGCCATGGCGAGCAGTTGGCCCTGGGCGGCCACCAGGGCCTCGTGGCCGAGCCCGGCGCGGTCCTCCAGTTCAAGGTCGAAGCCTGATGAATTGCCCAGCTCGCGCACCGCCGGCGGCACCAGCACGAACACCTGGGCGTCGCGAATCTTGGAGAACGCCGCCGTCGCGCGCTGGGCGATCGCTTCGGCGTGATTGGCCGAGCCGCGCCGCAGATTCCAATCCTTCATGTGGAGGAAGGCCTGGCCGAGATTCTGACCGGAGCCGGAGAAATTGAACCCGGACAGCACGAACATGGTGTCGATGTTGCCGCGTTCCTTGGTGAGGTAGTACTGCTCAACCTGCTTGCCGACCGCGACGGTGCGGGACTGAACGGCGCCGGTCGGCAATGTCCACAGGGTGAACAGCGCGCCCTGGTCCTCTTCGGGCAAAAAGGCGGTGGGCAGGCGAACGAACAGCAGCGCCACCACCGCCAGGACCACGCCATAGACGATGACCGCCGGCAGCGGTCGGGCGATCAGCCGCCCCAAGGTGGCGTCGTAGCGCCGCACGGTCCCCGCGAAAGTCCGGTTGAACCATCCAAAGAAGCCTCGCGAAGCGCGCTCCCCTTTTTCCACGGGTTTGAGGAGGGCGGCGCACAGGGCCGGGGTGAGGATCAGGGCCACCAGCACACTCAGCACCAGGGCCGAGACGATGGTCACCGAGAACTGCCGGTAGATGACCCCGGTCGAGCCGCCGAAGAAGGCCATGGGCAGGAACACCGCCGACAGGACGAGCGCGATGCCGATCAGGGCTCCGGTGATCTCGCCCATGGACCGGATGGTGGCTTCCTTCGGCGCCAGGCCCTCCTCGCTCATGATCCGTTCGATGTTCTCGACCACCACGATGGCGTCGTCGACGAGCAGGCCGATGGTCAGCACCAGGGCGAACATGGTCAGAGTGTTGATGGAGTAGCCGAACAGGGCCAGCACGCCGAAGGTGCCCAGCAGCACCACCGGGACCGCCAGCGCCGGTATCAGGGTGACGCGCCAGTTCTGCAGGAAAACGAACATCACGCCGATCACCAGGAGAATGGCTTCCACAAGCGTCACCGCAACTTGCCGGATCGACAGCCTGACGAAGGTGGTGCTGTCCACCGGGAAGCTCAGTTTCACCCCGGGAGGAAAGTTCGCCGACAATTCCTTGGCGCGCTTGATGACCGCGTCGGCCGTGGTCAGGGCGTTGGCGCCCGGCGCCAGCTTGATGGAGATGCCGGCCGCCGGCCGGCCGTTCAGGCGGCTGGTGACCGAGTAATCATCCGCCCCTATTTCAACCCGGGCGACATCGGCGAGACGCACCAGCGAGCCATCGGGTTGCGAACGCAGGATGATGGCTTTGAACTGGTCGGGCGTCTGCAGATAGGATTGGGCGGTGATCGTGGCGTTGAGCGCCTGGGCGGGCGGCCCCGGCGGTCCGCCGATCTCGCCGGACGAGATCTGCACGTTCTGCGCCAGGATGGCGGCGCGCACGTCCGAAGGCATCAGCTTGTAGTTGTTGAGCTTGCCCGGATCGAGCCAGACGCGCATGGCGTATTGGCCGCCGAACACCTGCACGTCGCCCACCCCATCCACCCTGGCCAGTGGGTCGCGCAGACTGCTGTTCATGTAGTCGGCCAGATCGACGTTGCTGTAGCGGCCGCTCACATCGTAGAGCGCGACGACCAGCAGGGACGAGCCCTGGGCCTTGGTGACCGACAGGCCCTGCTGCTGGACCTCCGCCGGAAGCAAGGGCGTCGCCGCCTGAAGCTTGTTCTGAACCTGCACCTGGGCGATGTCGGCGTTCGTCCCCGGCGCGAAGGTCGCGGTGATGCTGACCTGGCCGTTGGAACTGCTCGTCGCCGAAAAATAGATCAGGTGGTCCAGGCCCTTGAGCTGCTGCTCGATCACCTGGGTGACCGCGTTTTCCACCGTCTGCGCCGAGGCGCCGGGGTAGGATGCCCCGATCGACACCGTGGGCGGGGCGATGGTCGGGTATTGCGCGATGGGCAGGGTGCGGATGGCGAGAATGCCGATCATCATGATCACGACGGCGATCACCACCGCGAAGATCGGACGTTCGATGAAAAAGCGCGACACGAGCGATTGTCAGCCGGGAGCCGGGCCGGGCGCCTGCGCGCTCAGCGCCCGCGACGGTGGGATGGCCGCCACGGCGTGGACCAGCGCTCCGGGCTTGGCCGCTTGCAGTCCCTGAATGATCAGGCGGTCACCCGGCGCCAATCCCTCGGTGACCAGCCAGTTTGCGCCGATGGCGCGGGCGGCCTTGATTTGGCGAAGCTGCACCCGGCCATGGGCATCGACGATGAGAGCGGTGGGTTGACCCTTCTGGTCGCGTCCCACCCCCTCCTGGGGCGCCAGCAGTCCGTTGGGATCGACGCCCTCGGCCACCACCGCCTGGACATAGAGCCCCGGCAGCAGCAGGCCGCGCGGATTGGGAAACACCGCGCGCAAGGTCACCGCTCCGCTGGTCTGGTCCACCGTCACGTCGGTGAATTGCAGACGGCCCGGCAGAGGATATTGCGAACCGTCGTCGAGCTTCAGGCTCACCGCCGCCTCGGCGCCCGCCGACCGGTCGATCTGGCCGGCGGCGATGTCGCGACGCAGCTTCAGCACCTCGTCCGCCGACTGGGTGAGGTCGACATAGATGGGGTCCAGCCGCTGGATGGTGGCCAAGGCGGTGGCCTGGCTGGCGGTGACCAGAGCGCCCGGCGTGACGCTTGAGCGGCCGATGCGGCCCGATATCGGCGCCGTGACGCGGGTGAAGTTGAGATTGATCCGCGCCGCCGCCGTGGCCGCCCGTTGCTGCTCGACGTTGGCCTGGGCCTGCGCGTATGCCGCCCGCGCGTCGTCGTAGTCCTGCTTGGCGACGGCGTTGATCTTGACCAGATCCGCGTAGCGCTGCGCCTTGAGCCTGGTCGTGGTCAGATTGGCGGCGGCGTTGGCCAGCGCCGCCTTGGCCTGGTCATAGGCCGCCTGATAGGGCGCCGGCTCGATCTGGTAGAGCACCTGCCCCGCCTTGACCTCGCCGCCTTCGGTGAAGCGGCGGGCGGTGATGATCCCGCTCACCTGCGGCCGGACGTCGGAAACCTCAAAGGCGCTGGTGCGTCCGGGAAGCTCGGTGGTCAGGGTGATCGGGGCCGCTCTGAGGGTGAACACCCCCACTTGCGCCGGTCCTTGAACGGGGGGTCCGGCGGGACGGCGGGCCCCGCAACCGGCAAGGGCGACCGCCGCGGCGGCCAGACAGGCGCAAGCGACGCCGGCGGAACTCCACGATCTCACTCATCACCCCCGAGAAACAATAGATCGACGCCGCCCGCGCTTTGGCAGTTAGGTCGGCGGCGAGGCATGTCAAGGCGCAAAGCTTGCTAGTCGCCGCCCACGAGATCGCGGCGGGCCTTTTCCAGCTCCTCGGCGTAGCGGCGCGTCGCATAGGCTTCGGAGACGATCCCCAGCGGCCGCCCGCCTTCGTCGAGGACCGCCAGCTCATCGCTTTCGGTGCGGTCGAAGTGGCCCATGATTTCCTTGATGGTCATTTCCGGCGTCAGCCACTGGGCCTGGTGGATGGCGAACCGGCCGACCGCCCCCTCCCCCGCCCCCGGGCCGCCGTGATCGGCATAGACCGCCGCCACCGGAATGATGCCCGCGTAGCGCCCGTCCGCGTCGAGGGCCAGCACGCGCCGCGTCGAGCCCAGGGGGAACCGCCGCCGGAAGGCCTCGAGCGCGGCCGCCGCGGGGCTGGTGTCGGCCCCGGCGCGCATCATGCGTCCCGCGGTCAGGGTGCGCAGCCAGCCGACGTCGTGGGCGCTGCGGATGGTCTCGCCGCGCANNAAGGAATAGCCGAAGGTCTCGCGCACCAGCACGCTGGCGACGATCGACGCGGTCAAGGTGGCGGCGGTCAGCCCGAAATCCCCCGTCGTCTCCAGCACCAGAAAGGACATGGTGAACGGGCCGCCGATGATCGCCACCGCCACGGCGCCCATGCCCACCAGGGCCCCGGCCATGGGATCGATGCCGATGTCGAGGCCGGCGGCGTAGAGGACCAGGATGAACAGCCGCCCCAGCAGAGAGCCCAGATACAGCGAGGCGAAGAACAGGCCGCCGCGAAAGCCGAACCCCAGGGCCACCACCGAAGCGACTGTCTTGCTCAGGATCAGGAAGACCAGGACCCCGACGGCCAGGTCGGCCCCAAAATCCAGATGCATGGCGCCGTGCCCCGCCGACAGGGTCTGCGGCGCGCTCCAGGCGATCGCCGCGAGCATGACGCCGCCGATGGCCGGACGCGCCCAGGCCGGCCCCGGCAGCCGGCTCGCCGTCTTTTCCGTCCACGCCACCGCGCGCATGACGCCGACGCCGAACAGGGCGCAGACCAAGCCGAGGGCGGCGAACACCAGATAGTGCGACAGGGAAAGCGTGTCGGTGACCGCCGAGTGGATGACCATCGGGTCGATGCGCAGAAGTCGGGTGACCAGCGCGCCGGCCAGGGCGGCGGCGACCACCGGGGCGATATTGGC
>PMOM01000086.1 GCA_003161535.1 Caulobacteraceae bacterium
TCGGGCTCGTCCTTGGCCACCAGGGCGTGCTCGGCGATGTTGCGCATACGGGTCACCAGCTGGAACCAGGTGGCCCTGGGCAGAAGCCACAGGGCGAACCACACCCACCCGTAGCCGGCCAGGCTGAGGGCGGCCAAGGCCACGCCGTTGAAAATCAGCCAGCGCCGCTGGCGATGGATTTCCTCGCCAACGATGGGCAGGAGCGGCTCGCCGCGTCCGCGCGCCTTGAGCCGGGAAACCAGTCGTCCGAAGCGTTGCTTGAACCAAGTCTGGCCGGTGAGGTCGCGGACGATCTTGCGCCGCAGCGAGGCGCGGGTGACAGGGAAGGGCGCGGAGAGACCCAGGTCCGGGTCCTCGGCCTGTTGGGCGTACTTGTGGTGCTGCAGATGGTAGGCGCGGTAGGAGGCCAGGCCCCCGCCGCACAGCCACTCGGCCACCCAGTCATTGACCTTCAAATTCGGGTGCAGGCAGCCGTGGGCGGCGTCGTGCATCAATATGGCCAGGCCCAGCTGGCGCGCGCCAATGATCATCACGGCCACCGGGAGGGTGATCGGCCAGACAATGACCACCGCTCCGGCGGCGAGGATCACCGCCCAGCAATGGGCGACCAGCGCCAGGCCTTTCCATGACGATCGGGCGCCTAGGACGCCCCATTCGTCGGCGGTGAAGAAGTCTTTGGGACTGACGCGCGCTGCCACGGCCATGCCTCAACATAGCACGCCCGGCGGCCTTCGTCTTTCCCGACGCCTAGTTCAGCTCTGCCGCTTCATCGGCAGCCCGATCCGCCCGGCCATGGATCAGTCCATCGTCACCACAACCTTGCCCATGGCCTTGCGGCTGGCCAGGTGGGCGATGGCTTCGCCGGCGCGCGCCAGCGGGAAATGCTCGGAGACATGCGGCTTGATCTTGCCGGCGGCGTAGAGGTCCAGCAGGGCCTTGACGTTGCGCTGGTGGCCGACGGGATCGCGCGCCACCGCCGCGCCCCAGAACACCCCGACGATGTCGCAGCCCTTGAGCAGGGCGAGGTTCAGGGGGATGCGCGGAATGCCGGCGGGAAAGCCGATGACCAGAAAGCGGCCCTCCCAGGCGGTGCAGCGCAAGGCCGCTTCGGCATAATCGCCGCCGACCCCGTCATAGACCACATGCGCGCCGTCGGCTCCGCAGGCCTGCTTGAAAAGATCGGACAACGCCTTTTGGCCGTCGCGGTCGAAGGGACCTGGGGGATAGACCACGCCCTCGTCCGCGCCGTGGGCCTTGGCCAGATCGACCTTTTCCTGGGACGAAGCCGCCGCCACCACCCGCGCGCCCATGGCCGCTCCCAGCTCCACCGCCGCCAGCCCGACGCCGCCGGCCGCGCCCAGCACCAGCAGGGTCTGGCCGGGCCGCAAGTGCCCGCGATCCTTCAAGGCGTAGTAGGACGTCCCATAGGTCATCAGAAAGGCGGCGGCCTCATCGAAGGGCATTCCCGCCGGAATCGGCACCAAGCGCGTGGCCTCCACCGCCAATTCCTCGGCCATGCCGCCCGAGCCGGTGTTGCCCAGCACCCGGTCGCCAGGCTTAACGTGGGTCACCCCCTCGCCCACCGCCTTGACGATGCCGGAGATTTCGCCGCCCGGAGAAAACGGCCTGGGCGGCTTGAACTGGTACTTGTCCTCGATGATCAGCACGTCGGGATAGTTGACCCCGCAGGCCTTCACCGACACCACGGCCCAGCCGGGCTTGGCCGTCGGGCTCGGCGCGTCTTCAAGGACAAGGGTCTCGGGGCCCCCCACCGCTTTGCTCAGCATCGCTCTCATCGGCGTCCCCTAAGGCTTTTGCTTTTTCTCGGCGAACGCTATCGCAAGGCCAGGGCGGGCGGAAGATCGCGGAGCGGCCATGACCAACAAATGTTTGACCCTCGCCGTGCACGGCGGCGCCGGTCCCCTGCGCGGCCGCGACTACAGGGCCGAGGTCGCCCACATGCGCGGCGTGGTCGAGACCGGGCGCGATCGTCTGGCCGCCGGCGCTTCGGCGCTCGAGGTGGTGGTGGAAACCGTCGTCCAGCTTGAGGCCTCGGGCCTCTATGTGGCCGGCCGCGGCGCCTCGCCCAATACCGACGGCGTCTATGAGCTGGACGCCGGCCTGATGGACGGCGCCAGTCGGCGCGCCGGCGCGGTCGCCGCCCTTGTCGGCTTTCAATCGCCCATCCGCGCCGCGCGGGCGGTGATGGAGGCGACGCCGCACGTGCTGCTCGTGGGGGCGGGCGCGGCGGCCTTTGCCGGCGCCAAGGGCTTGGCGCGGATCGTCGATCCCCAAGCCTGGTTCACCCATGCCGGCGGCGGAGCCGGCAAGACCGCCGCCGAACTGGCCACCGGCACGGTCGGCTGCGTGGCGCGCGATGGGGCCGGCGCCCTGGCGGCGGGGACGTCCACCGGGGGCACCTTCGGCAAGCTTCCTGGCCGGATCGGCGACTGTCCCATACCGGGCGCCGGGGTGTGGGCCGACGAGCGCGTGGCCGTTTCCTGCACCGGGGCCGGCGAGATGTTCCTGCGCGCCGCCGTCGCCGCCCAGATCGCTTTTCGAATTCGGTTCGCCGGCGAGGACTTGGCCACGGCCGCCGCCGGCGCCTTGGATGACGTGGGCGCTCTTGGCGGCGAGGGCGGCCTGATCGCCATCAACGCGGAGGGCCAGATCGCCATGCCCTACAATTCCGCCGGTATGAAGCGCGCGGCGCTGCACGCCGATGGGCGGATCACCGCTGAGGTGTTCTAGGCAGGCCTCACTGCCCGGTGAAGCGCGGCGCGCGCTTTTCCCTGAACGCCGCGACGGCTTCCTTGTGGTCGTCGCTGAGCGCGGCCAAGGCGTATTGATCGCCGTCCATGAAGGTCGCCACCGGATTGAGCGCCGTGGCCGTCTGGGTGATGGCGCGCTTGGCCATTCGCACCGACAGCGGCGGCAGGGCGGCCACCCGTCCCGCCCAGGCCATGGCGGTGGCCAGCGCCTCGCCATCGGGACTCACCGCCTCGATCAGCCCCCAACTTAGGGCCTCTTCCGCCGTGACCCGCTCGCCGAAGATCACCAATTGCTTGGCCCTGGCCGGACCGATTAGATTCACCAGACGCGGCTGGGTGTGCCAGCTCATGTTCATGCCCAGCGGGATTTCCGGCAGGCGGAAGTGCGCCCCTTGTCCGGCAATCCTGAAGTCGCAGGCCGCCGCCAAAGCCAGGGCGCCGCCCAGGCAGAATCCCTCCACCGCCGCGATGGTGACCTGGTCGAGCGCCTCCCAGGCGGCGCACATGTCGGGCCCCAGACGCATCATCTCCCGGCGCTCGATCAGAGGCGCGGCGGCGCGCTCGGCCAGCGCCGGATCGGCGAGGTCGGCCCCCGCGGAGAACACCGGCGCTCCGGTCAGGACGACGGCGATGGTCGAGGCGTCCTGGCGCAGCCGCAAGGCAACGTCCCTGAGCGCCTGCATGACTTCGATCGAAAGGGCGTTGAGTCTGTCGCCCCGCGCCAGGGTGACCACCGCCACCACGCCGTCGATAACCATGCGAACCGGCCCGGTGCTGAAAGGCTCGGGCGCCATCACCCTGGTTCCGTCACCGCGCCTTGGAGCTCCGGTGCGCTGCGCTCTCACGGCGATGGGTGAGGAAGCGCCTTGGCCATCGCCGCGGCGAACTGCTCGCGTTGCTCCGGCGTGCAGTGGGTCTCTTCGCAAACACGATCGGTCGTCTTCTGCAGCAGGCGTGGGAGCATGGCCGTGATCATCGGCGCCTCGCGGGCGAGTGTCAGCTGCATGATCCGGGGCGACTTGCGGATCACGCTCTGCCCGCTGGGGCTCTGTTCCCAGGCGAGATCGTCTCGCAGTTCCTGCTCGGAGAGTTCGGAGGCGAATTCCTGTGCGGTAATATCGAGCATCTGGGGGACCATGCCGACCAATTCCGCCCGCAGATCGGCTTGAACTTTCCGCGCCATCGCGACCGCTTCGGGAGGGGCGCCCGCCGGCAGCATCTTTTCCATATTGCTGAAGACGACGCCGAACATGTTCGCCACCTGCCTCTCCCCGCCACTGGCCTCAATGACCTGTCTCGCCAGGGCCAACTTGACGGGGCTGACCGCGGCCTCCGGTGTCTGCGCCGCGGCGCCGCTGGCCACCGTCAGGGCCGCCAAAGCCGCCAAAATCATTCGAATACGCATCGCCAAATTTCCTTGTCCGAGCATCGTTCTACCTCGCGGCGTGCGGGTTTCCAAAGCGCCCGGTTGTATCGTGGGCGTTAGGCGTCCATTTTGCCGTCCATCGTGACCCTCGTGCTCGACCGCCCCAGCCCCTCATTGACAGTTTCGCCGCCGAACCTCGCCGGGCTCACCCGCGCCCAGCTCTCGGCCGCCCTCATCGACGCCGGCGTCGCCTCGCCCTCGGCGGCGCGCATGCGGACCGGCCAGGTCTGGCGCTGGATCCACAATCATGGCGCGACGAGCTTCGAGACCATGAGCAATATCGCCAAAGAGACCCGCGTCACCCTGGCCGATCGGTTCGTGCTTGAGCGGCCCCAGATCGTCGAACGCCAGCAAAGCGTCGACGGGGTGATCAAATGGCTGATCCGCTTCGCGCCGGGCATCGAGGCGGAGAGCGTCTATATCCCCGATGTCGGACGCGCCGGCGCCCTGTGTGTTTCCAGCCAGGTGGGCTGCACGCTCAACTGCACCTTCTGCCATACCGGCACCCAGGCCCTGGTGCGCAACCTGACCGCGGCCGAAATCATCGCCCAGGTCCAGATCGCCCGCGACGATCTTGGCGAATGGCCCGCGGCGCCTGGCGAGCGGCGCCTGACCAACATCGTCTTCATGGGCATGGGCGAGCCGCTGTATAATCTGGACGGCGTCGCCGACGCCCTGGACGTGATCAGCGACAACGAAGGCCTGGGCATCTCGCGGCGGCGCGTCACCGTCTCGACCGCCGGGGTGGCTCCCAAGCTCAAGGAACTGGGCGAGCGCACCTTGGCCATGCTGGCCATCTCGTTGCACGCCACCAACGACGCCCTGCGCGACCAGCTGGTTCCGCTAAACCGCCGCTACCCGATCGCCCAGCTGCTGACCGCCATCCGCGCCTATCCGGGCTTGTCGAACGCGCGGCGGGTGACCTTCGAATATGTCATGCTCAAGGGAGTGAACGACACTCCAGCCGAGGCCCGGGCGCTGGTGCGCCTGCTGGCCGGCATTCCGGCCAAGATCAACCTGATTCCCTTCAACCCCTGGCCCGGCGCCCCGTATGAATGTTCCGATCCGGCGACGATCCGGGCCTTCGCCGACATCGTCAATCGCGCCGGCTACGCCTCGCCGATCCGCACCCCGCGCGGGCGCGATATCCTGGCGGCCTGCGGACAACTTCGGTCGCAAAGCGAGAAACTCAGGGCCAGCGCCCGGCGCGTTTCGGACGCCGGAGCCCCTGCGGCGGCCCTCTAGGGCGCGGGCGGATCGCGCTCGGCGGCCACGCTTTCGCGCCGCAGATTGATCATCACCTTGGCGGCGTCTCGCTTCATGCTGGCGCGCACCAGCACGGCGGGGGCCATGATGTTGGCGGCTACGCGGTTGACATAGATCACGCGTGTCGCCGAGCCGCCGTCGAGCGCCTCAAGGCGCATTTCACCTTCCTCGGACTTCAGATCGCCGGCCACCCTGCGAAAGCGAATGAGGCTGTAAGGCTGGTAGTCCGAGCGGACCACGTTGCGAACGCTGGGAATGAAGACGTTGCCTTTGGTGATCTGCTCGCGCACGTCCCAGCGACGTTGTGGGTCCGCGTCGACGACTTTGCAGCTGACCACGGTGACGATCAGACGCCTGGCTAGGTTGCAGTCATTGATCACCATCCAAACCGTCTTGGGCGAGGCGGCGATATCAATTGCCGCATGGATGAGACCCGCGCCATCGGGCGCCGGAGAGACCTCGGAGAACGCATGGCCCGCCACAAGGGTGCGCTGGATGCTGACGCTGGGCGCCCAGGCCTCGGCGAGCGACGCGCCGAACAATGACACCAGGGTGGCGCCGGTCGCGAGCGGGTATTTCAAGACAACGGTCTCCTTGCCGGTGGGAAACGCCTGACCGTCCAAAAGGGCGCCGCGCGCCATTGGGGTCAACTTTTGAGGGTCGCGGCACAAAGGCGAGGAAATCGGCCTAAGTAAGGCCCGGCCCGACATGCCGCGCGGTCGCTTCGATGGCTTCCACCAGGCTGACCCGTTCCAGGCGCGCCCCCAAGGGCAGGCCCGAAAACAGCCGCGTGGGCGCCGCCGCGTCGAGCACGACGAAAACGCCCTTGTCGTCCGCCCGCCGGATCAGCCGCCCAAAAGCCTGGGCGATCCGCCCGCGGGCCAGGGTGTCGTCATAGGTCTTGCCGCCGAACCTGCCGCGACGGGCCTTGTGCAGAATATCGGGCCTGGGCCACGGCACCCGGTCGAAAATCAGCAGCCTCAAGGAGCGGCCGGGCACATCCACCCCGTCTCGCACCGCGTCGGTGCCCAGCAGGCACGAATCCGTCTCGACGCGGAAGATGTCCACCAGGGCGCCGACCTCCAGCGGATCGACGTGTTGCGCCAGAAGCGCCAGGCCTCTGTCCGCCAGGGGCGCGGCGATCTTGTCATGCACCGCGCGCAGCCGGCGGATGGCGGTGAACAGGCCAAGCCCGCCGCCGCCCGCGGCAAGAAAGAGCTCCCGCATCGCCGCCGCCACTTGGCGCGGATCGTCTCGGCCAACGTCGGTGACCACCAAAGCCAGGGCGTTGGCCCCATAGTCAAACGGCGAGGCGAGCCGAAGGGTCTTGGGGCGGTCGAGCAGTCGCGACGCGCCCGTACGCACTTCCGCCAGGGCGAAGGGATCGATCAGGGTGCCGTCGGCGAGGGTCGCGCTGGTCACCAGGATGCCATGGGCCGGCGCGATCACCGCCGCGGTCAGCGGTTCGGTGGGATCGACCCAATGGCGGCGACAGGCCGCGTCCACCACCCGCCCAAAGAGGAAAGTGGCGTCGAACCAATCGACAAAGTCGGGATCGTCCTGAGCGTTCTCATCGATGGCTGTGAGCATTGCGCGCCAGGCCGGCAGGATCATCCGCGCCCGCCGGTCGAGACCGCGCAGGGCCCCTTCGATCCGCGCCCGCTCGACGGCGCCCAGGGTGTCGGCCTCTTCGTCGAGCACCGCCTCGAGCTGCCTGGCCAGATTGAGCAGCGGCCCTTCGACGTCGCTTAATACGTCGGCGGCGGCGCGGGCCGTCTCGCGGACCCGCTCCAGGGCTGGCCTGGCGGCGCATTCCATCCCCACCTCCGAGGGCCCCGATCGGGCGTGCAGCTGCTCGAGTATGGCCGCCAGGAAAGCTTCAATGGGACCGATGGGGCTGATCTCGCCAGTCCCCGGGGCGATGCGGCCGGACCAGCCTTCGCCTGGCAGGGCGGCGGCGGCGCGCACCGCGTCAAGCAAGGCCTGGCGGGACTCCTCGCGCTCGCCCAGCACGTCAATCAGGCGCATCTCCAGGCCCCGGCCCCGCCGGCCCCGGCCTTCGGGGCCGCGAATCCAGCGGCGCATCTCGGCGGCCTCGGCTCCCGAGAGAGCCGCGGCGAAGGCGCTGTCGGCGGCATCGAACAGATGATGGCCCTCGTCGAACACGATCCGCCGCAGTTGGGTGGTTTCCACATCGCTTGCCTGCCCGCGCGCCGCCCGCGCCCCATCGAAGGCCGCCTGCGTGAGCACCAGAGCGTGATTGGCGATGACCAGATCGGCGCTCTTGGAGGCGCGCACCGCCTTTTCGATAAAGCAGGCGCGGTAGTGCGCGCAGCCGGCGTGCACGCATTCGCCCCGGCGATCGACGAGATTGGCCGCGCCGGCCTGGGCCGCGGGACTGATGTTGAAGAGAGTCGGCAGCCAGGCGGGAAAATCGCCGCCGGTCATGTCGCCGTCGCGGCTGGCGGCGATCCAGCGCGCCGCCAGGACCAGGCCGATCAAGTCTGCGCCACCCAGCCGCGCCGCGTTCGCCGCCTCCTGGAAATTCAGCAGGCAGAGATAGTTTTCCCGGCCCTTGCGCACCACCGCCTTGCGCGCGCGGACGGCCGGATCGGGGAACAGCGCCTGGCTCTCGCGCTCGATTTGGCGCTGCAGGGCGCGGGTATAGGTTGATATCCATACCGCCGGACCGTTCGCCTCGGCCCACAGGGACGCCGAGGCCAGATACCCCAGGGTCTTGCCGATCCCCGTGCCCGCCTCGGCCAGCATCATCATCGGCTCGCCCTCTTTCTCCCGCGGCTGGAAGGCGTGGGTGGTGGCGGCGGCGAACACGGCCTGGGCGGGCCGCGCCTCGGTAAGCCCCGAGCGCTCCAAAAGTTGCGCCAGGCGCGCGGCGGCGGCGGTCGGATCGATGGGCTTTGAACCGGCCTCGCCCGGCGGCGCCTGGTCCTCCCACTCGGCGATGTGATTCCACACGTCCAGCCCGTCGCCCCGCCAAGGCCGCCCCAGCGGGGCTGAGCGCAGGGCGCCGATCACGCAGCCGGCCCAGGACCAACCGGCCCGGCCAAGCGTCTCGGCCTGGGCGAGGGCCTCTTCGCGGCTCGGCGTCGGCGCGGCGGCGAGCTCGGCGAGCAGGAGCTTGGCGACGGCATGGAGAGCCACGGCCTGAGTGGGCAGTTCCTTCGGATCGGCCAGATGCATGGCCAGCGCCAGCCCGGCCGCCGACGGCGCGCAGAAGCGGGCCGGCCGAACGAAGGCGAACAGCTCCAGCACATCGAAGAGGCGGCTCGAACGCGGAGGCGGCGGCAGATCCAGCCGTCGCGCGGTCATCGCCGCGTGCGCCACTAGCACCGGACCGGCTTCGAACAGCGCCCGCGCCTCGCTCGCCGACGCCAGCCGCTCCCCGGCCCCATCGGCCACGGCGACGCGACCCCCCGGCGCCGCCACCAGGGCCGTGGCGAGATCGACAGAGGGGGTCAGGGCGTTCACCGCGCCATTGGTAGCCGATACAGGCGCGAAACGTAACGGGAACATTCATTGC
>PMOM01000096.1:0-8634 GCA_003161535.1 Caulobacteraceae bacterium
AGCGCGTCATGGACCGCGACGCCGTCGGCCACTCCGGTGGGATGGTTGCACACCGCGATCAGCCGTCCGGCCCGGGGAACTCGTTCCAGGCCGCGCACACTGACCTCAACGCGCAACAGATCGCAGACAAAGGCGAGGGCCGCTCGCCCGTTCATCGGCGCGATGGCGTCGGCCATGCGACGGGCCTTGTCATAGTCGAGGACCGCGTAAAGCAGGGGCCTGATCGCTGGCCATGCCGGGCTCGCCGCCAGCCTTGGGGCCCGCTCGGCGATCAGCCGGTCGACGATGTGATCGCGGGGCCGCGCCATTCGCAGCATCGCCGGCGCCGAAGATTCGAAAGCCATGGACGCAACATGCTCGCCCGGCCCCCGCCGGGGCAAGCCTCCTCGCGCGCCCGGCGCTTGACCGACCCGAGCGCGGGCGCGCAGCATGTCCGCACTCTTGGGGGTACATGTCCATGGAACGTCTCCGCCGCTGGTTCGTCGGCATCGTCATCCTGATCGTCATTGGCGGGGGCTTTTGGCTGTGGTGGACCCTCGATCTGCGCTGGCGCCCGCACACCATCACCAAGGATCAGACGCAGATTGCCCGCCTTTTGGATGGCGCCGGTTGGGTGTCGCCCCACTTGCGGGGCCGGCAAGTCTATCTGATCGCCTATCGAGACTGCCCGGCCTGCACCGCTCTTGAGACCGCGCTATTTCCCCAGCTTCAGGCCGGCGGCGTCGATACTCGAGTGATCATCATCGCGCGCCCGGACGAAAACGGCCTGACCCAATCCACGCCCGCCGAGCGGGCCACGGTGGCCGAGCTGTGGACCAATCGTGACTGGTCCCTGTTTCAGCGCTGGATGGCGGCTATCCCGCCCGGCGCCTGGACCGCGCCTGGCATCGCTCCCGCCGATGGCGACGCCGCCCGCACCGCGGTCATCGAAGCCGGCCGCCACACCCTCGACGATCTTCGGCCCCTCCTGAAGCACAATGGCGTGGGTCTGGCCTACCCCACCTTGATCTGGTGGACCAAGGCCGGCGTCATGCACGCCTGCGTCTGCGACAAGCCGGCGAGTTACGGTCCGGTGAAAGGGGAGTTGGCGGCCTAGGATCAATCCCCGATCATCCCTCCCACGTCCGCGGGTTTGACCTTCGGCGGGATGGCTTCTTTCTCCAGGTCATCGAGGTCTCGCGCCAATCGGTCCAGGCGCTTGTGCACATCGCCCTTGTCGCGCGTATCATTGGCCTCGGAGTCAGGTTGTTTATGGTCGGTCACATCGATCCTCGCGCCAGCTTTGGCCCCACGATAAACGAAGGCTCGCCGCGCGCCGTTCCGAAGGCTCGGCCGCCAACGGGAAAATAGGGGCGAATCATGCGTCCGCGCATCGCGGTTCTGATGGATGAGAACACCAGCGGCGGCGGGACGCGCTACGAGGCCCACAAGGGCTACTTCCAAGGCTTGCTGGATGCGGGCGGCGCGCCTTACGGCATTCCCTATGCCCTCGATATGGTCGCTGGCGTGGCGGCGGATTTCGATGGCTTGATGGCGGTGGGGGGTCGGTTCGCCTACCCCTCCGATTGGTACGTCGACGGCCTCGCGGCGCCGTCGCCCGCCTCGCCGCGCTTCGCGGTGGAGCAAGCCGTGATGTTGGCCTTCCTGGCGGCCGGAAAGCCGGTGCTTGGCCTGTGCGCCGGCATGCAGATGCTTGGCTGTCTTCACGGCGCCCGCCTCACCCGTGATGTGGCTGCTTGGCGACCGTCGGCGGTGCGGCACGACGAACGAGGCTCTTCGCATAAGGTGGCCATCGATGACGGTACGCTCCTGCGGCGGCTGGTCGGCGTCGAGACCCTGGTGGTCAACTCCTTTCATCGCGAAGCCATTGTCGAAGTCGGCGACGACGTGCGCGTCAGCGCCCGGGCCGAGGACGGCGTCATCGAGGCCATCGAGCTGCCGGCCCACCCTTTCGCCCTGGGAATCCAATGGCACCAGGAACTCTTCGCCGCCGGCGACCACCCCGGCAATTCGATCTTTGGCGGCTTCGTCGGCGCCTGTCCCTCGGCTAAGACCCGCTGATTGCGCCATCTGGAGCCCGCCGTGAGCAAGGACTTCCCCATCACCATCTTCCACAATCGCGCCTGCGGGACGTCGCGCGACGCGCTGGCTCTGATCCGGGCGGCCGGTTACGAGCCGACCGTCGTCGAATATCTGAAGGTCGGCTGGACGAGGTCCCAGCTGGAGGAATTGCTCGGCGCCATGTCGGTCCGTCCTTATGACATCCTGCGCCAGAAGGGCACGCCCGCAGCCGAACTGGGCCTGCTGGACCCTTCCGTCGACGACGCGGCGATCATCGATGCGATGGTCGACCATCCGATCCTGGTCAACCGGCCAATCGTCGCCACCCCAAGGGGGACGAAACTCGCCCGCCCGGCCGAGGCGGTGCTCGATCTCCTGGACCGCCGGCCCGCCGCGCGCTAACGGGCGGCGATGCCCGGGTCCCTGCGCGCCGCCTACGATCGACGTCTCGCGGCCGGACTGGCCGTCGATCCGGCTCAAGCAGCGGCCGTGGAGGCCCTGGCTCGGGTGGAAGCGGCCTTGGCGGCGAGGCCGCCCTCTGGACTGTTTCGCAAACCGCAAGGCGTCCGCGGCGCCTATCTGTGGGGTCCCGTGGGCCGCGGCAAGTCCATGCTCATGGATCTGTTTTTCGAGGCCGCGCCGACTCGACCCAAACGCCGCGTCCACTTTCATGTGTTCATGGCCAGGGTTCATCGTTTGGCGGATGCCTGGCGAAACGGCGACGCGGCGACGCGGCGCGCCCGCTTTGGCGCCGCCAAGGGCGATGATCCCATCCCGCCGGTCGCCAAGGTGATCGCCGCCGAAGCGCGGCTGCTGTGCTTCGATGAGCTGCAGGTCACCGACATCGCCGACGCCATGATCCTGGGCCGGCTGTTCGAAGCTCTGTTCGCCCGCGGCGTCACCCTGGTCGCCACGTCCAACCAATCTCCCGATGACCTTTACCGGGATGGCATCAACCGCCAACTCTTCGAGCCCTTCATCGCCATGTTGAAGGAACGCATGGAGATCGTCCCGATCGCGGGAAACCTGGACTATCGCCGCGAACGCCTGCGAGGACTGAGAACCTGGTTCTCACCCATCGACGCCGACAACGAGCGACAGTTCGACGCCCTCTGGGACGACATTCTGGGCGGCGAGGCTGAAACGGGCGCCACTCTGGAGGTCCTGGGCCGCAGCGAGCACTGGCCACGCGCCGCCGATGGTCTCCTGCGCGCCAATTTCGCCAGCCTTTGCGCCCATGCGCTGGGGCCAGAGGACTACATCGCCATCGCCGGGCGCTTCCACACCGTGTTCGTGGAGGCGATCCCCAAGCTTGGCCCCGACAAGCGCAATGAGGCCAGGCGTTTCGCCACGCTCATCGACACGCTCTACGAAGCGCGCGCCCATCTGGTCGTGCTGGCGGCGGGCGAGCCCGAAACCCTCTATCCCGCCGGAGACCGGGCCATCGAGTTCGAACGCACCGCCTCGCGCTTGCGCGAAATGCGCTCGGCGCAGTGGCTGGGCGCCCTTCGTTGACACCCCCCGCTCACGGTTTAGAAGTCGCATCGCCTGCCGCAAGAGGGATCGGGTCGAAACGATGGCTGAAGCCTCGCCGGGCGCAAGGGCGCGTCCGCTTTCGCCGCATCTGCAGGTGTGGCGCTGGCATGTCACCCTGGCCGCCTCGATCCTGCATCGCTTCACCGGAATGGCGCTGTATGTCGGCCTGCTGATGCTGGCGGGGTGGGCGCTGGCCCTGGCTTCGGGCGCGGCGGCCTATGACCGCTACATGGGATTGTTGGCCTCGATCCCGGGGAAGATTGTCCTCTTTTGCATGACGGTGGCTCTGTTCTTCCACCTGGCCAACGGCCTGCGGCATCTGGCCTGGGATGTGGGCAAGGGCTTCGCGCCGCGCACCGCTGATGTCACCGCCTGGGCGGCCCTGGTTTTCGGTCTCGTCGCGGCGGTGGTGGTGTGGATCGTCGCGCCCATGAGCGGCGGGCTCTAGGATGACAGGCTTTCGCACGCCCCTGGGCCGCGCCCGGGGTCTGGGTTCGGCCAAGCATGGCGTCGGCGACTTCATCGGTCAGCGCGTGTCGGCGGTGGCGCTGCTGTTCCTGGTCGCCTGGGGCGTATGGTCGGCGGTCATTCTCGCGCGCGGAGACTATGAGACGGCCCGCCAGTGGCTGGCCACGCCGGTCAATGCGGCGCTGGCATCGCTGCTCGCTCTGGCGGGTTTCTTTCACATGCAGATTGGCATGCGGGCGATCATCGAAGACTACATCGGGCGGCCCACCTCGCGAACGGGCCTGCTGATCCTCAACGCGTTCGTCTGCTGGGGTGGCGCGGCCCTGACCGTTGTCTGCCTTCTGAAGGTCGCCGTCGGCGGCGGAGCGATCTGAGCATGGCGGTCTACGACCTCATCGATCACCAGTTCGACGTCGTGGTGGTGGGCGCCGGCGGCGCGGGCCTGCGCGCGGCCCTGGGCTGCGCGGCGGCGGGGCTGAAGACGGCTTGCGTCACCAAGGTCTTTCCCACCCGCTCGCACACGGTGGCCGCGCAGGGGGGAATCTCGGCCAGCCTCGGCAACATGGGCGCCGATGACTGGCGCTGGCACATGTANNACATGTACGACACCGTCAAGGGCTCGGACTGGCTGGGCGACCAGGACGCCATCGAATACATGGTCCGCCAGGCGCCCGCGGCGGTCTATGAGCTCGAGCACTGGGGCGTGCCCTTTTCGCGCACCGCCGAGGGCAAGATCTATCAGCGGGCGTTCGGCGGCATGACCCGCGACTTCGGCGAGGCGCCGATCCAGCGCACCTGCGCGGCCGCCGACCGCACCGGCCACGCCATGCTGCACGCCATGTACGGCCAATCCCTCAGCAAGAACGTCGAATTCTTCATCGAATATTTCGCCCTCGACCTGATCATGGACGAGGGGACGTGCCGGGGCGTCACCGCCTGGAAGCTTGACGACGGGACCGTGCACCGGTTTCGCGCCCAGAGCGTGGTCCTGGCCACCGGCGGCTATGGGCGAGCCTATTTCTGGTGCACCTCGGCCCACACCTGCACGGGCGATGGCGGCGGCATGACTCTGCGCGCCGGCCTGCCTTTGCAGGACATGGAGTTCGTGCAGTTCCACCCCACCGGCATCCACGGAGCCGGCTGCCTGGTCACCGAGGGCGCCCGGGGCGAAGGCGGCTATCTGACCAACGGCGAGGGCGAGCGGTTCATGGAGCGCTATGCGCCTTCGGCCAAGGATCTGGCCTCCCGCGACGTGGTCTCCCGCGCCATGACCATCGAGATGCGCGAGGGTCGCGGCTGCGGGCCGAACAAGGACTATATCGATCTTCACCTTGACCACCTGGACCCCAAGGTCCTGCACGAGCGCCTGCCCGGGATTTCCGAAAGCGCGCGCATCTTCGCCGGCGTCGATGTCACCAAGCAGCCGATCCCCATCGTGCCGACGGCCCACTACAACATGGGCGGCATCGCCACCAACGCCCACGGCGAGGTGGTGATCAGGAAAGGCGATGATCCCGATGTCGTCGTGCCTGGCCTGATGGCGGTGGGCGAGGCGGCCTGCGTCAGCGTGCATGGCGCCAATCGCCTGGGCTCCAACTCCCTGGTCGATCTGGTGGTGTTTGGCCGCGCCGCGGGCCTGCGCGCCGGCGAACGGCTCACCGCCGGCGCCAGTCAGCCCGAGCCCAAGGCCGCCTGGACCGACCCTCACCTCGCCCGCTTCGACCGCTTGCGGCACGCCTCGGGGGGCACATCGACGGCCCAGCTGCGCCTGGCGATGCAGACCGCCATGCAGGACGACGCGGCCGTCTTTCGCACCGAGCAGTCGCTGCGTTCAGGCGCCGATCGCCTGCACAAGGTGCATCAGGGACGGGCCGACATCGCCGTCGCCGATCGCGGCCTGATCTGGAACAGCGACCTGATGGAGACGCTGGAATTCGACAATCTGCTGGGCCAGGCGGTGGTCACCGTCGCCGGCGCCCTCAACCGCACCGAAAGCCGCGGCGCCCATGCCCGCGAGGATTTTCCCGAGCGGGACGATGCCGTTTGGATGAAACACACCTTGGCCTCGTTCGACGACGCCAGCGGCAAGGTCGCCATCGATTATCGCCCCGTCCACGACTTCACCATGACCAACGATGCCGCCTACATCCCGCCCATGGCGCGGGTCTATTGAGCCTGTGATGAGCGCCTTCTCAGGGACCGTCCCATGGTAGAGCTTCTGCTTCCCAGGAACTCCAAGGTCGGCAAGGGCCGTCATCATCCCGCGCCGGCGGGGGCCAAGCGGGTCAAGACCTTCAGCGTCTATCGCTGGGATCCCGAAGGGGCCGGCAATCCGGTGTGGGATCGCTATGACGTCGATGTCGACGCCTGCGGCCCGATGGTCCTGGACGTCCTGATCCACATCAAGAACAGCATGGATTCCACCCTGACGTTCCGCCGGTCGTGCCGCGAGGGCGTGTGCGGCTCATGCGCCATGAATGTCGGCGGGCGCAACACCCTGGCCTGCACGCATGGCTGGCAAGATGTTCCGGGTAAGGACGTTCGCGTATCCCCCCTGCCCAGCCAGCCCGTGGTCAAGGATCTGGTCGTCGATCTTTCCCTGTTCTACGCCCAGTACGCCTCCATCGAACCGTGGCTGCACACCACCACGCCGCAGCCGCAAGGCGAGTGGCTGCAGACCGAGCAGGACCGCGCCAAGCTCGACGGTCTTTATGAGTGCATCCTGTGCGCCTGCTGCAGCACCGCATGCCCCAGCTACTGGTGGAATGGCGACAGATACCTGGGGCCGGCCACGCTTCTGCAGGCCCGCCGCTGGCTGGTGGATAGCCGCGACGAAGCGACCGGCGAGCGTCTCGACGCCCTGGAAGATCCGTTCAAGCTCTACCGCTGCCACACCATCATGAACTGCGCCCAGGTCTGCCCCAAGGGCCTCAACCCGGCCGAGGCCATCGCCGGGGTCAAGTCGATGCTGGTCGAGCGGGTGACCTAAGGCCTTCGCCGTCAGCGCAAATCCGGCGGGGTGGCTTCCTTCGAAAGCAGCCGCGCGGCCTCGTCCAGCGTCACCACCTGCTGGCCGTCCGATCCCAGCCGGCGCAGGGCGACCTTGCCCTCGTCCGCCTCGCGGCGGCCGACCACGGCGATGACCGGGACCTTGGCCAAGGAGTGCTCACGCACCTTGTAGCCGACCTTCTCGTTGCGAAGATCGCTCTCCACGCGCAGCCCCGCCTCGCGAAGAGCGCCAACCGCCTTGGCGGCATAGTCGTCGGCATCGGAGGTGATCGTCGCCACCACCACCTGCACGGGCGCCAGCCATAGCGGGAAGGCCCCGGCGTGGTGCTCGATCAGCACACCGATGAACCGCTCAAGCGATCCCAGGATGGCCCTGTGCAGCATGACCGGCCGGTGCTTGGCGCCATCCTCGCCGATGTAGCTGGCGTCAAGCCGTTCGGGCAGCACGTAGTCCAGTTGCAGGGTGCCGCACTGCCAGGTGCGGCCGATGGCGTCGCGCAGGTGAAATTCCAGCTTGGGACCGTAGAAGGCGCCCTCGCCCGGCAGACGTTCCACGTCGACGCCGGCGGCGCGCGCGGCGCGCTCCAGGGTGTCCTCGGCCACCGTCCATTGCGCGTCCGTGCCGAACCTCTGGTCCGGACGCAGCGCCAGCTTGACGCAATGAAGCTCCACCTCCAGGTCGCGATAGACAACCTTCAGCAGTTCGACGAAGGCCCTGGATTCGGCCTCGATCTGATCGTCGGTGCAGAAGATATGCGCGTCGTCCTGCGCCATGCCGCGGACGCGCAGCAGCCCCAGCAGTGATCCGGAGCTCTCATAACGGTGCAGACCATCGAACTCCGCCAGGCGCAGGGGAAGTTCGCGGTACGACCGCTGGCCATGGCTGAAGATCTGCACGTGCCCGGGGCAATTCATCGGCTTGACGGCCAGAACCTCGCCCTCGGCGGTCTCCGAAGTGAACATATTGGCGTGGAATTTTTGCCAATGGCCGGAAGCTTCCCAGAATGAGCGATCCAGGATCTGCGGCGTCTTCACCTCGAGATAGCCCTCCGCCTCGATGCGGCGGCGGATGTAGTTTTCCAGCGTCCGGTAGAGCGTCCAGCCCTTGGGATGCCAGAACGCCATGCCCTTGGCCTCTTCCTGGTTATGGAAGAGATCCATCGCCCGCCCGATCTTGCGGTGGTCGCGCCTTTCGGCCTCTTCGACGCGCGTCAGATAGGCGGCGAGGTCGGCGTCCGAGGCCCACGCCGTGCCGTAGATGCGCTGGAGCTGGGCGTTGGCCTGATCGCCCCGCCAATAGGCGCCGGCCAACTTCGTGAGCTTGAACGCCTTGCCGACGTGGCGCGTGGAGGGCAGGTGCGGCCCTCGGCACAGGTCCTTCCACTCGCCCTGGCGATAGACGCTGATCGGCTCGCCGCCGGGAATGTCGCGGATGATCTGCGCTTTGTAGATCTCGCCGATGCCCTGGAAATGGGCGATGGCCTCGTCCCGGTCCCACACCTCGCGCGAGATCGGCTCGTCGCGATCGACGATCTGGCGCATGCGCGCCTCGATGGCGCC
>PMOM01000096.1:8643-18159 GCA_003161535.1 Caulobacteraceae bacterium
TCCTGCACCGCCTCGGCCAGGACGTGCGCCGTGTCGTGGCGGATCACCTCCAGGGCCTCGGGGCTGTCGCGGGTGATGATCTCGATGGCGCCGCCATGGTCGAGCGGGCGCGCCAGGTCGAGCAGGACCCCGTCGAGCTTCACCAGCAGGGCCTTCTTCTCCAGCGATTTGGAGATCGCCTGGGCGACGTCGCGGCCCGTCACGCCGTCGTCGAATTGGCGATGCTGGCCGTCCGGGAATTTCAGATCGATCATTTTCTAACTCTTTCCACTCCGCTTGGCGGAGCACGGCGGCACCGGGTCATAGCCCGATCCGCCGAAGGGGTGGCAACGGCACAGTCGCCAGGCGGCGAGAAATCCCCCGCGCAGCGGTCCGTGCTTGACCAGGGCCTCGGCCGCATAGTCCGAGCAGGTCGGAAGAAACCGGCACTGGCGCCCGATCCACGGTGACAGCGTCAACTTGTAGGCGCGGTGGCCCCATCCGATGACGCGTTCATAGAAGGTCATGCCGACGTGGGATGAAGCAGCGGATCCCGCCGCTCAAGCCGCGCCGGCGCGGCTAGTTCGCCGGCCGCCGGAGGCGAGGGCCAGCCGGCAAGCCTCCACCGTCGCCTCGAACGCCAGCAGCGTCGAAGCATGACGAGGCGGATAATCCTTGACCGGCTCCAGCATGGAAAGATCCGAAAAGCGTCCCGTGGGCGGTGGTCCGCCTAATTTGAGCATAGCACGAAACTGATCGCGGGCCATTTCGATTTCCGCTGGCGTGGCGCCGATGACATGGGCGCCCAGCACCGCCGCCGCCGCCTGGCCCAGCGCGCAGGCCTTCACCTCCTGGGCGAAGTCGGCGATGCGGCCGCGAGCCATCACCACATCGACGACGATCTTGCTGCCGCACAGCTTGGCGACCTTCTCGGCCGAGGCGTCGGGCGCGGCCAGCCGTCCGGCCCGGGGCATATTGGCCGCCAGACTAAGGATCTTCCCGGAGTAGAGATCGTCGATCATCGTCCCTCAAGTAGGCGGTCGCTCGGGCGGCCGCCACGCGGCTTCCACACGCGCCTTGACCGCCTCGCCCATGGCGGCGAAGCCGGCGCGGATCGCCGGTCCCATCCGCCGCGCCACGGTGGGGCCCGCCAACCCCTCGAAGAGCTCGCCATTGGAAAAGATGCAGCCGGTCTCGGTGAGCTGTTCAATCTCCAGATAGCGCGTGGACTTCAACAGGCCCCCCAGCATCGAAAGGCGCCAGAGGATTTGTTCGTTGGGCACCCAATCGACCACCACCGGGCGGATGGTCTGGGGCTTGCGGCCGGGCAGGGCCAGTTCGAGGGTGAGCGGCGAGCCGATGCGGATGGCCCCTTCGGCCTTGGGATAAAGCGGGTTCCAGCGCGCCCAGCCGTCAATGTCGGCGACCAGCGCCCAGATCGCCTCCGGCGGCGCCTGAATACCCAGGCGATGCTCGATCTTGATGCGCATCAGGCCGGCGCCTTCAGCCGCCAGACGGCGCCGGTCGCATTGTCCATCACCTCGACATCGAGCGCCGTGAGCTCGGCGCGAATACGATCGGCGCTTTCCCAGTCCTTGGCGGCGCGCGCCTTGACGCGCTGGGCGATCAGAGCGTCGATCCGCGCCGCCAGCGCCACATCCGCCGTTCCGTGAAACCAGGCTTCCGGATTGGCCCGCAGGAAGCCAATGAGGGCCCCGCTGGCCAGCAGTTCCCCCTTGGCGCGCGCGCGCTCGCCCAGCGTTCCGGTCTCCAGCCGATGGGCCAGGGCGAAGAGTTCGGCATTGGCCTTGGGGGTGTTGAGGTCGTCGAAAAGGGCGTCCAGGAACGCGGGCGAGGGCTCGGCGCCCTCGGCCTCCACGTTGGCGGCCCGCCCCAGGGCGCCATAGAGCGCGTCAAGCGAGCTTCTGGCCTGGGCGACGCAGTCATCGGTCCAGGCGAGCGGCTGGCGATAATGCGACGCCAGCAGGGCCCAGCGCAGGGCCTCGCCGGGCGCGCGGCCGATGAGCTCATGCACCAGTTCCACATTGCCCAGGCTCTTGGACATCTTGCGCGAGCCCATGTTGAGAAAGCCGTTGTGCAGCCAGTAGTTGGCGTAGCCTCCCGCGTGATCGGCGCACATGCCCTGGGCGATTTCGTTCTCGTGATGGGGGAAGATCAGGTCGTTGCCCCCGCCATGGATGTCGATGGGAAGTCCCAGCGTCTGCTCGATCATCGCCGAGCATTCGATGTGCCAGCCGGGACGTCCGGGCCCAAACGGGCTCTCCCACACCAGCTCTCCGGGCTTGGACGGTTTCCACAGCACGAAGTCCGCCGGATGCTGCTTGTAAGGCGCGACCTCGACGCGGGCGCCGGCGATCATCTCGTCCAGAGAGCGGCCAGAGAGCTTTCCGTAGTCGCTGTAGGCCTGGGTGTTGAAAAGGACGTGGCCTTCCGCTGCATACGCGGCATTGCCGCGAACAAGCCTGCCGATCATGGCGATGATGGCGTCCATGGTTTGCGTGGCGCGCGGCTCGAAGGTCGGGGCCAGGGCGCCCAGGACCGACATGTCGGCGTGGTAGGCGTCGAGGTATCGCTGCGTGATCGTCCCGATCGGCACGCCCTCCTGGGCGGCCTTCAGATTGATCTTGTCGTCCACGTCGGTGACATTGGCGGCGTAAAGGACATGATCGGCGCCATAGAGCCGTCTCAACAGGCGAAACAGCACGTCGAAGACCACCACCGGCCGCGCATTGCCGATGTGCGCATAGTTGTAGACCGTCGGCCCGCAGACATACATCGTCACCCGCGCCGGATCGATCGGAACGAAGGGCCGCTTGTCGCGGGCCATGGTGTCGTAGAGGCGCAGGGTCATTCGCGCTCATATATAGACCCCCGCCAAAGGAAACCATTTCCCCATGACCACCGCTTCCTTTCCCCAACTGACCAGCGTCGAGACCCTCGAACGCGGCGCCGTGCTGGCGCCCCGCTTTGACGCCGCCGGCCTGATCGCCGCGGTGACCACCCACGCCGCGACCGGCGAGGTGCTGATGCTGGCCTGGATGAACGCCGAGGCGCTCGCCCGCACCCTGGAAACCGGCGAGGCGCACTATTTCAGCCGCGCTCGCGGCGCCCTGTGGCGCAAGGGGGAGACCAGTGGGCAGGTCCAGGCGGTCAAGGAGATCCGCGTCGATTGCGATCAGGACGCGGTGTGGCTGAAAGTGATTCCCGGCGGTGACGGCGGCGCCTGCCACACGGGCTTTCGATCCTGCTTCTACCGCACCATTGAAGATGGCGCGTTGGTGGAGCGCGGCTGATCGATGTGGCATAGGGCGGGCCCGCCCAAGGAGTCTGATACATGTCCAGCGAAGGCCTGCACGTCCCGCGCGAGCGCTTGCGGCGCGAAACCCTCAATCTTCACTACGCCATCACCTCCCTGATCGAGGAGCTGGAGGCGGTGGACTGGTACCGACAGCGGGCCGACGACTGCGACGATCCGGCCCTCAAGGCCATCCTGCTGCACAATGCCCGCGAGGAAATCGAACACGGCTCCATGGCGCTGGAATGGATCCGCCGCAACGACGCCGAGTTTGCCAGCCACTTGAAGGAATATCTGTTCTCGAAGGGCTCGATCACCGGGCATGAGGAAGCGGCGAAAGGCTAGGCCGCCGTGCCACGCTTCTCCGCCCCGCCCGGGGACGAGCGATACGTCGAACTGACCACCGCGACCGGCCGCCTCGATCGCGCGCTCGCCGACGCCCTGCCCGATCTCTCCCGCGCCCGTGTCCAGGCCCTGATGGCCCAAGGCGCGATCACCCGCGACGGCAAGGCCGTCATCGATCCCTCGGCAAGGGCGCTGCCGGGTCTGTACCGGCTCGTCGTGCCCGCGCCGATCGCCCCGCACCCTCAGGCCGAAAACATGGCCCTCAACGTGCTCTTCGAGGATGAACATCTGATCGTCATCGACAAGCCGGCCGGCATGTCCGCCCATCCCGCCCCGGGCAGTCAGACAGGCACCCTCGTCAACGCCCTCATCCACCATTGCGGCGCGAGCCTGTCGGGGATCGGCGGGGTGGCCCGGCCGGGGATCGTCCACCGCCTGGACAAAAATACCTCCGGGGTCATGGTGGCCGCCAAGACCGATGCGGCCCACCGTGGCCTTTCCGCCCTGTTCGCGGCGCATGACATCGAGCGGACTTACATCGCCCTGACCCGCGGCGCCCCCTCGCCGGCCAAGGGCGTGATCACCACCCGCCTTGGCCGCTCCAGCGGCGACCGCAAGAAGATGGCCGTGCTTCGCGCCGGGGGCCGCGAGGCGATCACCCACTACGCCGTGGCGCGCGCCTTCGGTCCCGCCGCCAAGCCCGTCGCGGCCCGTGTCGCCTGCCGGCTGGAAACAGGACGCACGCACCAGATCCGGGTTCACCTGGCGCACAAGGGCGCGCCCTGCCTGGGCGATCCGGCCTATGGATCGGGTCCGCCGGCTCCGAGCGTGCGCGAGGCGATCAGGCTGGCCGGTCTGCGCCGCCAGGCCCTGCACGCCTCGGTTCTGGGTTTTCGCCATCCGGTCACCGGCGCGGACCTGCGTTTCGAGACCGCTTTGCCGCCCGACATGGCCGCCCTTGAAGCGGCGCTGCAGAATCTCTGAGACCCCGCTTAGAAAGCTTGACGGCCGACGGTCTTAAAGCTGTCGCAACGATTGCCTATCTAACGGGTTGAGTGGGGTGGGCGAACCGTGCGCGGTGGGCGACGCCTTTATTGCAAAGGATCGGTCGATGGCCGCGGTCAATGCCCTTTCGGTGATGTCGCCAGATGGCGGCCTGTCGCGATATCTCACCGAGATCCGCAAATTTCCCATGCTCGCCAAGGACGAGGAGTTCATGCTCGCCAAGCGCTGGCGCGAGCATGAGGATCCCGCCGCCGCCCATCGCCTTGTCACCTCGCACCTGCGCCTGGTGGCCAAGATCGCNNATGCAGGCGGTCAAGAAGTTCGAACCGGACAAGGGCTTCCGCCTGGCCACCTACGCCATGTGGTGGATCCGCGCGTCGATCCAGGAATACATCCTGCGCTCCTGGTCGCTGGTGAAGATGGGGACAACCGCCGCGCAGAAGAAGCTCTTCTTCAACCTGCGCAAGGCCAAGAGCCAGATCAGCGCCTTCGAGGAAGGCGACATGCGCCCCGAGCAAGTCCAGGTGATCGCCACCAAGCTGGGTGTTCTGGAATCTGAAGTCGTCTCCATGAACCGCCGGCTTTCGGGTCCCGACGCCTCGCTGAACGCGCCCCTGCGCTCCGATAGCGAGAATGAGTGGCAGGACTGGCTGGAAGACAAGGATGCGGTCAGCCAGGAGACGCGCCTGGCCGAGGACGAGGAAAAGTCCCAGCGCATGGGCCTCTTGCAAGAGGCCATGGTCGAACTCACCGACCGCGAGCGCCACATCCTCACTGAGCGGCGCCTGAAGGACGATCCGACCACTCTGGAGACCCTCGCATCCCAGTACGGAGTCAGCCGCGAGCGCGTGCGCCAGATCGAGGTGCGCGCCTTCGAGAAGTTGCAGCGGGCGATGCGCGCCGCCGCGGTCGAGCAGAACATGGTCAACGCCTGAAGGCCGGACCGGCGGCCCCGCGGTCACCCGTTGCTCGACGACAGCAAGATGATCTTGCCCTTGGCGTCCAGCATGATGCGCCACTCCAAGGCGCCGCTTTCGAACTTGGCGGCGTAGATATCGGCGCCCGCATCGCTGACGCCAGAGAAGGTCAGTGACTTCAGCGCGCCCGCCTGACCGAACAGCGCCTTGATCGCGCCAAGCTGAGGCCGGACGAGGTCGGCCAGAGCCGGGCTCATCTCATCGAAATTCACCTGGCCGGTGCGCAGTTCGCCGATCAGATGACGCAGAGCCGCCTCGGTCCCCGCGTGGGGGACCTGACCGGGTTTGGGCTGCGGATCGATGGGCTCGCCAAAGCTGAGCCGAGCCAGCTGGAGGCCGATCTTCTCCACCGGCGCGCTTTCGAAGTTGGACAGCACGATGACGGTCAGCCGCTGATCGGGATAGCGGGCGAAATAGGTGTGAAAGCCGTTGATCCCGCCATTGTGCCACCACAGGCGGCGGCCGCCAGCCTTTTCGATGACAAAGCCGTAACCGTAACTTTCACCGTGATCGGTGAACATGGCGTCCAGCGACGCACGATGCAGCGGCTTGGCCGCGTAGAGGGCCTGGTCCCATAGCAAGAGATCATCGACCGTCGAGTACAGCGAGCCCGCCGCATAGGGCACGGTCATCGACAAGTAAGACGCGTTTTTCCAATCGCCCTTGGCCTTCACATAGCCGGCGGCCCGGTGCGGGAGAATGTCGTCGCTGACCTCATAGCCGGTGTGCGTCATGCCTAGCGGCTGTAAGATGTGATCGCGAAGATAGTCGGCATAGGTCTGGCCGCTGACCTTTTCGATCACGTAGCCCAGCAAGATGTAGCCGCTGTTATCGTATTTGAACTTCTCGCCGGGGGTGAAGTCCAACGGCTGATCGCGCGTCAGCGCGATGATCTCCTCGGGCGTGCGATCGAGGCGCGCGGGACCGCGAAAGAAACCGGAGATTTCGGTATAGTCTGGGATGCCGGATCTATGGCTGAGCAGGAGAGCGAGGGTCACCTTGTCCCATGCCTTGGGGGCAGCCAGGTAGTATTTGCCGATCGGGTCATCGAGCTTGAGTTTACCCTGTTCGGCCAGTTGCAGGATCGCCGCCGCGGTGAACTGTTTGGTAAGCGAACCCAGGCGAAACTCGGTGTCCGGAGCGTCCGCGATCGCCCACTCCCGATTGGCCGGACCGAAGCCCTCGCGCAGGATCGGCCGGCCGTCGCGGGCCACCAGGACAGAACCGGTGAAGCGGCCATCCTTGACATAGCCGCCGATCAACGCCTCGGCCTTGGCGACGTAGTCAGCAGCTCCAGGCTGCGTCTGGCACCAGGCCGGTGGCGAGCAGAGTCCGCAAACGGCGATCGCCGCAAACACCGATACTATACGCATGACGAACCTCCTGGCCGTTCAATGATTGCCCGCGGCGCGCTATTTCCCAAACGGATCGCGTATCATGATGATGTCGTCGCGCTCAGGGCTGGTGCTGACCACGGCGACCTGCGCGCCGATCAGGGCTTCAATCTTGCGCACGTAATTGACCGCGGCGGCGGGAAGCTCGCGCCAGGATCGCACCCCACGCGTGGCGTGGGTCCACCCCTCCATTTCCTCATAGATCGGCTGGACGGCCGCCTGCTCGCTCAAGCCCGCGGGTAGATAGTCCAACGTGCGGTCGCCGACGCGGTAGCCGGTGCAAATCTTCAAGGTCTCGAAGCCATCCAGCACATCGAGCTTGGTGAGCACGATCCCTTGGATGCCGCTGATCGCCACCGATTGTCGGACGAGCACGGAATCAAACCAGCCGCACCGCCGCTTGCGGCCAGTGTTTGTGCCAAATTCATTACCCCGTTGGCCCAGACGCTCGCCGGTCTCGTCGGTGAGCTCCGAGGGAAACGGACCCTCGCCGACTCGCGTGGCGTAGGCCTTGACGATGCCCAGCACATAGCCGCCGGCCGCCGGACCGACCCCGGCGCCGGCCGCCGCCTGTCCGGCCACCGTGTTCGATGAAGTGACATAAGGATAGGTGCCGTGGTCCACGTCCAGCATGGTGGCCTGGGCGCCCTCGAACAGCACCCGCCGCCCCGCGCCGATCGCCGCTCCCAAGACGCGCCATGCGGGTTGCGCGTAGGGCGCCACTTTCGGCGCCACTTCCCGCAGCAGCGCCAGCAGGGCTTCGGCGGTCACCTCCGGCAGGTCGAGGCCGCGGCGCAACGGTTCGTGATGGGCCAGAAGACGCTCGATCTTGGCCTTCAGCGCCGCCTCGTCGCCAAGGTCGCAAAAGCGGATCGCTCGCCGACCGACCTTGTCTTCATAGGCCGGCCCGATTCCCCGCCCCGTGGTGCCGATCCGGCCCGCGCCAGCGCGCGCCTCGCGGGCGGAGTCCAGATCGCGGTGCAGGGGCAGAACCAGGCAGGCGTTGTCGGCCAGCACCAACACCTGGGGATTTATGGTCAGCCCCTGGGCGCGGACGCGCTCGATTTCCTCAAGGAGGGCCCAGGGATCGACGACCACGCCATTGCCGATGATCGAAAGCTTGCCCTGCACCACCCCGGACGGCAGCAGGGCGAATTTGTAGGTGGAATTGCCCACCACGATGGTGTGGCCGGCATTGTTGCCGCCCTGAAAGCGGACCACGATATCGGCCCGGTCGGCGAGCCAGTCGATGACCTTGCCCTTGCCCTCGTCGCCCCACTGGGCGCCGATCACCGTTACATTGCCCACGTCTCTTTAAGCCTCCCGCGCATGCTGCGTGGAAAGGCGGGCTCCGAACAGTGCGCGGGCGGCCTTTCCGAGACCGTTTAGCGCGGGGAAGCCGCAACCTCTAGGGTTAATCGGGCGCAGCGAAGGTCCGCACGGCGACCGGGCGGCGGCGGGCGCGCTATTCGGCGATCGTCTCGCCCGAACCGCCGAACTCGACGGGGAAATCCTTCAGCTTGGGCAAGCCGTCCCGGATGGGAAGTACGGTTTCGGCGTAGTTGACGTGGACGCCAGGGGAGAAGTTCAGCGTCGGCAAGGTGGCGGCGAAGACATCGACAAGGCCAAGAGGTGGGTGGTTCGTCATCAGATGGCCGCCGCACTTGGCGCAGTACCGGCGTTCACTCAGCGCCGTCTTCGAATAGGTGGCGACGCTCGCGGCTCCCTTGGTGACCACCACCGCCTCGGGCTTCCACAGGCTGAAAGCGTTCACCGGCCCGCCGGACCAGGACCGGCAGGAGGCGCAATGGCAATAGCCCATCGCCTCCGGCTCGCCGGTGGCCTCCATCTCAACCTCGCCGCAGAAACATTGACCCTTGTGCGCCATCGGCTTTCCTCCTCGCTCGTCTTCGATGATCGGGCGGCCCCGCCCTCAAAGTTCCAGATCCCCACCCAGCGCCGCCTCGGCCATGGCGCAATGCATGGCGATCCCCCGAGCCATGACGTTCTCGTTGAGGACCATGCGGTTGGAGTGCAGGGCGCAGCAAGTGCGATAGTCGCCGCCTTCGGGCGCCGCGCCGAGGAACGCCATGGCGCCGGGCGTCTTCTGCAGCACATAGGCGAAGTCCTCGGCGCCCATCATCGGATTGGCCATGCTGTGCCACCCGCCCTCGCCAAACAGCGCCTTGGCGGTGCGCTCGGCCAGCGCCACCACGCGCCCGTCGCAGACGGTCACCGGAAAGCCGTGCTCGATCTCCACCTCGGCCCGGGCGCCGTGGGCGGCGGCGATGTTTTCGGCGACCTTGCGGATGCCCTCGTGAGCGATGGCGCGCGTGCGCTCCGAAAGCGTGCGCAGGGTGCCCCATAGCCGTCCGTCCTCGGGGATGACGTTATCGGTGGTGCCCGCCTCGATGTGGGCGATGGTGATCACCGCCGGATCGAACACCGAGACGCGCCGGGTGATCAGGGCCTGCAGGGCGGTGACGATTTCGCACAGCAC
>PMOM01000129.1 GCA_003161535.1 Caulobacteraceae bacterium
AGGCGCTTGGGATCGTAGGTGTAGTCCGGATTGGGCGCGACCGCCTTGACCGCCCATGCTCCCGTGGGGGCGGGGCGCTCGGTGCTGCCGACCGTGGCTGGATAGACCGCGACGATCTTGCCGCCGGCGTCGAAGGCGCGGACCTGATTGGCCTCCTTATCGACCTCCAGGCGAGCGACGGCCGTTGGCAAGGTCGGCGAGGCGGGCCGCACGACCAGGATCGAGGTTCCGGCGGCGGTGAAGTCGACATCGGGATTGAGCGCGCGAAGAAGTCCCTGGCTCATGTGGAACTTCTCGGCAAGCTCCTGGACTGGATCGGCGTAGCCCACCGCTTTGAGCTTGGACAAGGCGACCATGTCCTTGGGGACAACGCCCAGGAACGGCCCTTTCTCATCATCGGCGGTGATCACATAGTCCTGGGTGACCGGGCCGCCGTCCGCCTTGGTCAGGGCGTCGATCACTGCGCCATCAAGGGCGCCGTGGCCGGCGAGGCCACGCGCGGCTTCGAAGGCGGCCAGGGCGTGAGTCACATTGCCCCCCGGCCGGCCATCGATAACGCCCGGGGAAAAGCGCGCCCGGTCGAGCAAGACTTCGACCTTGATCATCAGATCGGACGCCCCTTTGCCAATCGGCGCTTGCGAAAACGACGCCGCCTCGATGGACTGCGCGCGAGAGTTGGTTGACGCGGCGACGGTGGGCGGATCAAGCGGCGGCGCGCTGACCGCTGGAGGGGCGCTGTCGGCCATGGCCTGGCCAGTCGGCGCCGCCGCCGGTGATGGGGTCGGCGCCGTCCCAGCAGGGGCGGCCGCGGCATGGTTGCTGGATGGGGCGAAATCATCGCAGGCGCCCATCGACAGAGACGAAGCAACGAGAATAGCCAGCGGGATGACTTGACGGCGGTGCATGGAATTTCCTTCTTGTGCCCGATGAGCAAGGCGCGAAATGCCAGCCGGTTCCCCCCGCCCTGTGGCGGCCTTTGGGCCGCCGCCGCCATCGTGCTGATTTGCCTGGGAAACAGCGCCTGCGCGCGGGAAGACTGCAGCGTCGGACCGCGGGCGGACGCCGCCCGCAACGCGGCGTCTCTCAATACCCTGGCCTGGGCGCCGTTCCACCGGCCCGAGGCCGGATGGGCGACCTATGAGCCTCTCGTCGCCCGCGAGATCGCCACCGCCTGCCCGCCGACCTCGCCCGGCTTCGCCGCCGCCCTGGCCCGCTGGCGCGGCGCGCACGCCTTGCGCGGCCCCGGCGTCCTGGATGCGCCGACCTTTTTTGCCATGTACCAGGTCTGGCAGGCGCGGCGGCCCTTTGTGGTGGTCAGCAAACGGGCTTGCCCGGCGCCGCCCGCCGTGGTGGCGCAAGCACGCAAGGACGAAGGATGGTCGGGCAAGCCGGTGTCTCTGCGCCTTGGCGCGCTTGGCGCCTATCGAAAGATGGTCGCCGCCGCCCGCGCTCAGGTTCCGGCTCTGGCCGCCGACCGACAGCTGATGACCATGTTTTCAGGCTATCGCAGCCCGGCCTACGACGCCGAGCGTTGCGCGCGGCAGCACAACTGCCAGGGCGTCACCCGCGCCGCCTGCTCCGCGCACCGAACGGGCCTGGCGGTCGATCTGTTTTTCGGCAACGCGCCCGGCCAGGCCATCGATTCCAGCGACGACGTAAACCGGCTCTATATCTCCCGCTCGGCCGGCTATCTTTGGATGGTGAAAAACGCCGACCGCTATGGCTTCGTCAACTACGCGTTCGAGCCGTGGCACTGGGAGTGGACAGGCGAGCCGCCGTGATCGCTAAGCGAGGTTGTAGGCGCCGCCCTTTTCCAGCGCCCGCTTGAAGGCTGCGCGGGCATGCAGCCGATCGACCCAGGCGCCGATGGCGGGGAATTTTTGCAGGCGGCCAAAGGCTCTGGCCACTTCGCCGACGAAGCTCATCTGCACGTCAGCCCCGCTGAAGCCCTGGGTCAACAGGTAGTCGCGGCCGGCGAGGGCCTGGTTCACATAGCCCAGGTGATTGTCGATTTCGCTGTCGATGCGGCCCTTCAGAGGCGCGGCCGCCTCTCCCAGGCGCGTGGTGTAGAGAAGGAGCATCAGCGGCAGCATGCCCGAGCCCTCGGCGTAGTGCAGCCACTCCAGATAGGTCTCATGGTCCGCCCCGTTGGCAGCCGGCGCCAAGCGTCCGGCGCCATGCTTGCGGATGATGTAATCGACGATGGCCCCCGATTCGGCGATGGTCGTCCCGCCATCGGTGATGACCGGAGACTTTCCCAGCGGATGGACGGCTTTCAGCTCCGGCGGCGCGAGATTGGTGACGGCGTCGCGCTGATAGAACTTGATCTGGTAGGGGACCTCCAGCTCCTCCAGCAGCCACAGGATGCGTTGCGAGCGTGAGTTGTTGAGATGGTGGACGGTGATCATGGCCTTCTCCGGGGGGCGGGCGTCGCGATCAGTAGCCGGATGGGGCCTGAACGGCTAGGGTGCGGGCCGTGCGAGACATCTTTGATCTTTTGATTCCCGTGGCTCTGGCGGCCGTGGCGATCACTCTGGGGTTCGGCATTTACAGCCTGTTCCGAGGCGGCGACTTTGGCAGGTCGTGGTCCAACAAGCTCATGCGCCTGCGCGTCGTGTTGCAGTTCTGCGCCATCCTCGTTTTGGTCGCCGCGGTGTTTTTCAGAGCCAGGATGCATTGAGAGAATCTTCGCCATGGTGACGCTCAATCGCATCTACACGCGCACCGGCGACGGCGGCAAAACCCGGCTCGCCACGGGCGAGGCGGTGAGCAAGGCCAACGCCAGGGTGGAAGCCTATGGCGGCGTCGACGAACTCAACGCCGCGCTGGGCGTGGCGAGGTTGCAAACGCAAGGTGATGGCGCCTTGGACGCCATTCTCGCCCGCATCCAGAATGATCTCTTTGATCTTGGGGCCGATCTGGCGACTCCCCGTCGGCGCAAGGCAGGCGCGGCGAGCCTGCGTATCGTCGCTAGCCAGGTAACGCGGCTGGAAAACGAGATCGATCAGCTCAACGCCTCGCTCGCGCCGCTGACGTCTTTCGTCTTGCCCGCGGGATCGCCGGCCGCCGCGGCTCTGCATCTCGCCCGCACGGTATGCCGGCGCGCAGAGCGCGCGGCCGTGGCCTTCGCCGACGCCGATGGGACGGACACCCATGTTCAGGCGCTGCGCTATCTGAACCGCCTGTCGGACCTGCTGTTTGTCGCCGCCCGCTTCGTCAACGCCGGCGAACATGGCGACGTCCTTTGGGTTCCGGCCGCCAACCGGTGATCAGGGCTTGAGGGCCGGCGCTCGGGGCGGGGGGCGACGGTTGGTGATGCGCCAGATGGGCATCGGGACCAGGCACTGGCGGTCCTTGGCGTCCCACCAGGCGGCGCGAGCCTCGCAACGCCGCGCCGGCCACACATAGCGCCACTCGTAGCCGACGGTGGCCAGGCTGGCGACCAGGAACAAGGCCAGCA
>PMOM01000297.1:0-408 GCA_003161535.1 Caulobacteraceae bacterium
GGAGGGGGCGGGTGAAAGAGCGGTCGCGCGGCGCGTGATCTAGGCTGGGCGCGCGCCCTCTTCGTCCGCAATGACATCGATCACGACGATGCCGACTTTCTGCCCCGTCTCCACATAGCGGTAGGCGTCGGCGATCGCCGCGAGGGGGTATTTGCGATCGATGACCGCGCGAAATTGGCCCGCCTCCATGCGGCCTTTCAACAGATCGACGAACCCGCCGATGCGCCCGGGCGTCGCAATGAAGACCCGGTGGCTCCGCGTGACCGACGACCATATGGCGAGCGCCAGGTTCTGCCCCCAAGGCCCGAGATCCGTCGCCGCGAAGACTCCGCCGGGCTTCAGCAGCTTGCGGCACCGGAAAAATGTAGTCTTTCCCACCGCGTCCACGACGAAATCGAAGGTCTCGCC
>PMOM01000297.1:436-1679 GCA_003161535.1 Caulobacteraceae bacterium
AGATGCCGCGTCGCCACGACCGCCGTCACCGCGGCGCCGGACGATTTCGCCAGCTGAATCATCGCCGTGCCGATGGCGCCTGAACCGCCGTAGATCAGAAGCCTGTCGCCGTCCTTCAGCCCGATCTTGCTCAACACCCCGTGCGCGTAGAACGCGCCTTCGCAGACCACGGCCTCGTCAAAATTGACGCCCGCCGGCATCGTCGCGACCACCCTCTCGGGGACGCAGACATATTCGGCCTGGGCGCCGCTGCTCCTGGACGGGCACATGCCAAAAACGCGGTCGCCTGGCTTGAGCGAGGTAATCGCGGAGCCCACGGCTTCCACCTCCCCGGCGAAATCCAAGCCGAAGATCGTCCGTCTGGGTCGGCGCAACCCGGTGAACAGGCGCATGAAGACGGGGTGGGCGCGAAGCTCGCCACAGTCCGTCCGGTTGACGCTCGCCGCGTGGACCCGGATCAAAAGCTCGCCCGCCACGGGCGTCGGCCGCGGCGCCTCGCGCACCGTCACCACGTCCGGCGATCCGTAGCGCGTGATGACGGCGGCTTTCATGAAGTCATTTTCTACGCCGTGGGCCTACGAAATGCGAACCGGGCCGGCGGAAGACGAAGGGGTCGCTTCTAGGCCGTTCTCCCATAGGGAGAAGGGGGGCCCCGCGCCGCCAGGCGTGGGAGGATGAGGGGTTACCCTGCTAGCCGTCTAACCCCTCACCCTCCCATGGCCATGCCATGGGCCCCTCCCTCTCCCTATGGGAGAGGGGATTAGCCTCAAGCCCCACCTTCCCGCCCACCGGCGCGGGGCCGAAGACGGGGCGGGGGCGGGCGGGGACGCGGGCGCCGTGGCCCTTGGGGCGAACGGCGAAGGTCTGCTTGACCGCCTCCATCAGGATCAGCCCGGCGAAGGGCGGCCACAGGAGCGCGCCGGCCTGTTCGAAGCCCTCGGCCCAGCGTGACGCCCAGCCGAGCGGCGGAGCGTAGAGCGCCCGCGTCCAGCCGGTGGGCGACAACTCGGCCTCGCGCACCAGACGCTCGAGCTGGCGGCGACTGAACGGGCGGCCGTGGCCGAACGGACTGCCCTCGGCGTCGGCCCACATGCCGTGACGGGCGGTGACCGCCAGGATCACGCGGCCGGACGGGGCCAGGACGCGGCAGACCTCCTCCAGCACGGTGAGGGGATTGTCGCTCTCCTCCAGGGCGTGGACGGCCAGGACGCGGTCGAAGAGGGCGTTGGCGAGCGGCAGGGCG
>PMOM01000297.1:1777-5967 GCA_003161535.1 Caulobacteraceae bacterium
ATCCAGGACGCTCTGGCGCATCGGCGCTCCCGCTTTGGCGTGAGACCAGTGTATAGACTGGCGTCTCCAGGGCCAGACGGGAGCCTCGTTCCCCCCGTCGGAGACGCGCGCATGACCTTGACCGTTCGGCAGTTCGCCTGCCTTTTTGACAACTATGGCTTTGTCATCCGCGACGAGGCCAGCGGCCTGACCGCCTGCATCGACACGCCCGACGCCGACGCGGTGCTGGCCGAGCTGGCGGCCGCCGGATGGGGGCTCGACTTCATCTTCAACACCCACTGGCATCCCGATCACGCCGGGGGCAATGCGAAGGTGAAAGCCGCCACCGGGGCGAGCATCGTCGGCCCGGCCGAGGTGACCAAGATCGCGCCCCTCGATCGCCGGGTGGCGGGCGGGGACATCGTCGACCTGGGCGAGACGCGCTTTGCGGTGATCGACGCCGGCGGACACACCCTGGGCCACATCGCCTATTATTCCGCCGCCGACCACGTCGCCTTCGTCGGCGACACCCTGTTCGCCCTGGGCTGCGGGCGCCTGTTCGAGGGCACGCCGGCGCAGATGTGGGCCAGTTTGCAGCGCCTGGCGGCCCTGCCCGACGACACCCGCGTCTATTGCGCCCACGAATACACCGCCGCCAACGCCCGCTTCGCCCTGAGCGTCGACGACGATCCGACGCTGAAAGCCCGCGCCGAGGACATTTTCGCCGCCCGCCGCCGGGGCGAGGCGACGGTGCCCACCAGCATCGGCGTCGAAAAGGCCACCAACCCCTTCCTGCGCGCCCCGCGCTTGGCCGGAAAGCCGGGCGCCCCCGATTTCGAAGCCTTCGCCACCCTCCGCGCGGCCAAGGACGGCTTCAAGGGCTGAGGCAAGGACGACCCTTCTCCCACGCCAACGAGAAGACCATCGGCCCGCGCCGTCAGGCTGAGCCCCTCCCTCTCCCGCGGGGAGAGGGATTTTGGATCAGCGCGACTCCACGGCCGCCAGGATGCGCATGGACGAGGGCCGGCCGCCGAAGCCTTCGGCCGGAGTCACGGTGATGATCACCACGCCGCCGCGCAGATAGGCGCCCGGCTGCCTGCCGTGTTCGATATCGACCTTGGCCACGCGGGCGAGAATGGCCCGGCCCCCCGAGCGGCCGGCCAGCGTGACGATGGCGTCTCCGGCCACCGAGGCGGCGTCGGCGATCAGGGCGTCGGAGGCGGGATCGGCGTCCGGGGCCTCGAAGCCGATCAGGCGCCCAGCCGCGTGGCTGCAGCGCACGCTGGCCTGCAACAGGCGCTGATAGAGGCCGACCACCCCGATGCTGGCCAGGTGAAAGGGGTTGGCGACGCCGGCCATGGCGGCGGCCGAGCCTTCCGGACGCCGCGGCGTGAACACGGTGACGCCCCCCAGGCGGGTCATCCTCAGGAGGAGCTGGCCCTCGTCGTTGGAAAAGATCATGTCGCCGCGCGGGCCGCGCGCCGCGGTGAGCACCCACACTTCGGAACTGTCATCGAACCTGAGCAGGGGATGGCGGGAGGTGCGGTCCAGGATGAAGACGCCGCCTTCGTCGATGCGGTAGCGCGCCACCTTGGGGACCGCGGCGCCCCGGTTGAGGTCGCCGCCGTGGTGGGCGGTGAAGGCGCGCTTGAGCCAGGCGGGGGCGGCGCGGGCGTCGCAGCTCACGGCCAGGCCCGCCGCGGCCAGAGCCGCGACGACAATCATCCTGCCGCCAAGTGCCCTGGGCGCCGCCGTCATGACCCAAAGCCATGCGGTTTGATCGCGGCGGTTTTAGGACGGGGGCGCGGGGCGAGGCGGTGCGCCGCAGGGTGTGGCGCCGAGGCAACGCGGCGGGACGTCGCCCGGTCCAAGGGTCTCGCGCAAGCTCTAAGGCGTGGCGCTCAGGCGTGTCAGCCCTTCCCGCGCGCTCCGCCAGTTCGGATAGAGCTTCAGCGCCGCGCGGTAGTCGGCGACGGCCTGGCCGCGGAGGCCCATTGCTTCATAGGCATGACCGCGATTGTCGTAGGTGATGAAGGCGTCCGGCTTGAGAGCGACGGCCCGGGTCAGATCGGCGATGGCCAAGTCGTAGAGGCCCTTCTGGGCATAGAGGTTGCCGCGATTGTTGTAGGCGATTTCCTCGTCGGGCGTGAGCGCGATCAAGCCGGTGTAGTCGGCGATGGCCTGGTCGTAGAGGCCCTCGACGGTATAGGCGAGGGCGCGGCGGAAGTGGGTGTTTGGGGAATGAGGGTTCAAGGCCAGCGACTGGGTCTCGTCGGCGATCTCCTGGTCGAGGAGGCCCTGGTCGGCATGGGCTTCGCCGCGTTTGTCATGGGCGGCGGCCTGGGCCGCCGTCGTCCCCCGGCCCGAGCCGATCAGCGCCGTGCAGCCCTCGATCCTCTGATCGTCGGTGGCCGTGAGGCTGAAGCACCAATCGCGCTGCCGCCGCGTCTGAGTCCCGGCGGGCGCCGCGACCAGCGCCAGGGCCAATCCGATGCAAATTCGCCGCATGGCTTGCCCGCGGGCCCGCCTTAAGGCGTGACGCCGAGGCGTTTCAGGCCGTCGGGCGCCAGTTTTCGGGTTGGATCGAGCCTGAGCGCCGCGCGGTAGTCGGCGACCGCTTGGTCGCGGGCGCCCTTTTTTTCATAGGACCAGCCGCGATTATCGTAGGCGGCGGCGTAATCGGGCTTGAGAGCGATCGCCTGGGTGTAGTCGGCGATGGCCTGGTCGTAGAGGCCCTTGTCACCATAGGCGACGCCGCGATTGTAGTAGTCCAAGGCGTCACCGGGCGTGAGCGCGATCGCCCGGTTGTAATCGGCGATGGCCTGGTCGTAGAGGTGCTTAAGGTCATAGGCGTTGCCCCGATTATCGTAGGCGGCGGCGTANNATGGCCTGGTCGTAGAGGCCCTTACCCCTATAACCGATGCCGCGATTGTAATAGGCCGCGGCCTGGTTCACCGTCGTCTCACGCCCCGAGCCGATGAGCGCGGTGCAACCCTCGATCGTCTGATCATCCGTGGCCGTCGGGCTATTGCACCAGTCGCGCTGCTGGGGCGTCTGGCCCCAGGCGGGGCCAGAGACCAGCGCCAAGGCCAATCCGAACCAAAGTCCTCGCATGTCGGCCCTCCTATCCATGCCCTACGGCGTGGCGCCGAGGCGCGTCAGCCCTTCGTGCGCCATCCGCAAGTTCGGATTGATCTTCAGCGCCGCGCGGTAGGCGGCGATGGCCTGGTCGCGCAGGCCCTTTTTCTCATAGGCGAAGCCGCGATTCTGGTAAGGGGAGTCGAAATCGGGCTTGAGCGCGATCGCCGTGGTGTAGTCGGCGATGGCCTGGTCGTACTGGCCCTTGGCCGCATAGGCGACGCCGCGATTGTCGTAGGCAAAGGCGTTGCCGCTGTTGCCGTAGGAACTCTGGGTGTCGGGCTTGAGCCCGATCGAGCGGGTGAAGTCGGCGATGGCCAGGTCGTAGAGACCCTTGTGCTTATAGGCCATGCCGCGGTTGTTGTAGGTGTTGGCGGAATTGGGGTTGAGGGCCAGCGACTGNNTTTCGTCGGCGATGGCCTGATCGTCGAGGCCCTTGTTGGTATAGGCGTAGGCGCGGTTATCCAGGGCCGCCGCCTGGTTCACCGCCGTCTCCCGTCCCGAGCCGATCAGCGCCGTGCAGCCGTCGATGGTCTGATCGTCGGTGGCCGTGGGGCTGAAGCACCAGTCGCGCTGCTGCGGCGTCTGCGCCCAGGCCGGGCCCGAGGCCAGCGCCAGGGCCAATCCGATCAAGATTTTCCGCATGTCTTTTCTCCCTCTTCCATTGTGAACGTCCGCCCGGTCAGGGTTCGCCCTAGGGCGTGACGCCCAGGCGTTTGAGGCCTTCCAGCGCCAGAGTCCGGTTCGGATCCAACCTCAACGCCGCTCGGTAGTCGGCGATGGCCTGATCGCGGAAGCCCTTTTTTTCATAGGCCAAGCCGCGATTTTGGTAGGCTATGGCGTAATCAGACTTGAGTGCGATCGCCTGGTTATAATTGGTGACGGCCTGGTCGTAGAGGCCCTTGTTGGCATAGGCGATGCCGCGATTGTTGTAGGCCTTCGCGAGACCCGGCTGGATCGCGATCGCGTGGCTGTGATCGGCGATGGCCTGGTCGTAGAGACCCTTGGAATCATAGGCGTTGCCGCGATTGTCGTAGGCGACGGCGTAATCGGGCTTGAGCGCGATCGCGCGG
>PMOM01000276.1:0-1788 GCA_003161535.1 Caulobacteraceae bacterium
AAGCGTCATCGTTTCGTACCCAGAAGATTGCGGGCCACCACCCAATCGTGAATTTCGGTTGGCCCGTCGTAGATTCGCATAGTGCGGACCTTGGAGGCCATAAGTTGCAGGGGCATTTCCTTAGTCATGCCCATGGCGCCATAGGTCTGCATGGCGTGATCGATGACGTCCCAGGCCATCTGGGTGGCGAAGGCCTTGATCATCGAGATTTCCAGACGCGTCTCGCGGCCCTGGTCGATCTTCCAGGCGCAGTCGTAGGTCATCAGGCGGGCGGCGTGAATCCTGGTGGCGGCATCGGCCACCCAACCCTGGATGACTCCGCGCTGCGACAGGGGCTGGCCGAAAGTGACCCGTTGTGGAGCGTACTCGCAGATCATGTCCAGCGCCCTCTGGGCCATGCCGATGGACCAGGCGGCCATCTCGAGGCGCCGGGTGCCCAGGCGAAGCTGCATGGGCGCGAAGCCCTGACCTTCGGTCCCCAAGAGCTTCCAGCCCTCGACCCGGCAGTCCTCCAGGGCCACTTCATAGGTGACCACCCCGCCAATCATCGGGATGGCGCGCAGAACATTGAAGCCGGGCGTCCCCTTGTCGATGAGAAAGGCGGAGATGCCGCCGCGGGCCCCTTTCTCCTTGTCGGTGACCGCCATCAGGATGGTGAAGTCGGCGTCCTTGGCTCTGGAGATCCAGATCTTGCGGCCGTTGATCAGCCAGTCGTCGCCATCGCGCTCGGCCCTCGTGATCATCGCCGAGGGATCGCCGCCGGCGCCGGGCTCCGAAATGCCGATCGCCGAGACGGTCTCGCCGCGCACATAGGGGGCCAGATAGGCTTCGCGCTGTCGGTCGGTGACAGTGGCGGCGAGCATGCGCAGGTTGGGCGAGTCCGGCGGCAGGGTGTAGGGCGTCACCGTGCGGCCCAGGTGCTCGTTGACCGCGATCATCGCCACCGCCGGCAGGTCGGCCCCGCCCACATCCTCCGGAGCGTCAAGCCCCCAAAGGCCGAGCTTCTTGGAAACTTCGTCGATGCGCCGGCGCTCATCGGCGCCAAGACCCAGGCCGTCGCCGGCCGCTTCCCTGGCCAGCACGCCGGCCTCCAGCGGCATCAACTCGTCGGCGACGAAGCGGCCGACAAGGTCGGCGAGCATGCGGTGCTCTTCGCTAAGTTCGAAATCCATCCAGCCGCTTCCCGCCGCGATCGCCCTTGCCGATTAGTTGGATCATTGTAGGCATTAAATGGCGGGTGCGTCATGCCCGCGGCGACGAAACGGACAAGCGGGCTTGGCCAAGACCCACCAACTGGCGAGCGAGACCACCGGCCCGCTGGCGGGCGTGCGCATCGTGGACATGACCAGCGTGGTCTTTGGCGCCTATGCCACGCAGATGCTCGGCGACCTGGGCGCCGACGTCATCAAGGTGGAATTCCCCGCCGGACGGCGCGGCGGCGGCGGCGACATCCTGCGCTGGGCCGGCCATGCCCAACCTGGCGGTCCCGAGGACCTCGGCCCCCTCTTCATGACCATCAACCGCAACAAGCGCTCCATGCTGCTCGACCTGCGCGAGGAAAAGGCGGCCTTGGCCTTGAAGCGGCTGCTGGCCACCAGCGACGTGTTCGCCGCCTCGGTGCGTTACGACGGCCTCAAGCGCATCGGCCTCGACTATGAGGCGGTCAAGCAGGTCCGGCCCGACATCGTCTATGTTCACGGCGCCGGCTATGGCTCGGAAGGTCCCTATGCCGGCGAGCCGGCCTATGATGACCTGATCCAGTCCTCGGCGGGCTTCGCCGACCTGCTT
>PMOM01000276.1:1857-5766 GCA_003161535.1 Caulobacteraceae bacterium
CCGATGCTTGAATGTGTCACCAGCTTCAATCTGGCCGAACACTTCTACGGTCACGTCTATGACCCGCCGACCGGCCAGTGGGCCTATCCCCGCGTGGCCAACCCGCAGCGCAAGCCCTTCGCCACCCTCGACGGCTACATCGGCATGCTGCCCTACACCGATCAGCAGTGGGACCAGTTCTTCGCCGTCGCCGGTTGGGCCGAGACCTTCGGCAAGGATCCGCGCTTCTCCGACTACAGGACCCGCGCGCAGCACGTGCGCGAGCTCTACGGCCTGGTCGAGGAGGTGACGCGAACGCGCACCACGGACGACTGGCTGGCCCTGCTCAAGCCGCTGCAGATCCCGGTGGTCAGGATGAATCGGCTGGACGATCTGCCCAGCGACCCGCATCTGGAAGCGGTGGGCCTCTTCGAGCGCTACGAACATCCGCAGGCCGGCGCCTATTTCAGCCTGCGGCCGCCGGTGAAATACGGGCGCACCCCCGCCAACATCCGCCGCCATCCGCCGAGGCTCGGCGAGCATACCGACGAGCTCCTGGCCGAACTGGAGCCGCCGCCATGCGACTAAGACAGGTGGCCCTGATCGCTCGCCAGATCGCGCCCGTCGCCGAGGCGCTGGAGGCGATCTTCGGCCTGAAGGTCGGCTTCCGCGATCCGGCGGTCGGCGTCTTCGGCCTGGCCAATGTGGTCATGCCCGTGGGCGGCGAATTCCTCGAAGTCCTCGAACCGATCCGCCCGGACGCCTCGGGGGCGCGCTACCTCGACCGTCGCGGCGGCGACGCCGGCTATATGGTCATCCTGCAGGACGACGACGCCCTGGCCCACCGCGCCCGGCTCGAGGCCGCCGCAGTTCGGGTGATCGCGGCGCGCGGCGAGGGGCGGTACCGCTTCACGCACTTCCATCCAGGCGACTGCGCCGGCGTGCTGCTCTCCATCGATTCGGTTGAGGGCGATCAGGCCTGGCGAGAAGAGCGCAGCGACTGGCCGCCCGCCGGTCCCGCCTGGCGGGGCTTCGAAAGCCAGACCAGCCTGGGCATCCGCGCCGTCACACTGCAGGCCCGCGATCCCCAAGCGGCCGCGCAGCGATGGTCCATGCTGTTGGATCGGCCGATCGACGGGGAAGGGGGCGCGCTGACCCTGCGGCTGGAACGCGGCGCCATCGCCTTTGTCGCGCCCGTGGATGAGGACGGGACGGGCGTCGTGGGCTTGGATATCGCGGTTGACGACGTGGACGGCGTCCTCGCCCGCGCGCAAGCCTTTGGCGCGGATGTTCGCGACCGCGCGGTGATGATCTGCGGCACGGCTCTGCGACCGGTGATCTGAGCGCCGCCAGGCGGCTAGAGCGCAATCACCATCTACCGAATCGATGCCGCCGCCCCCTCCACCGCTTCGCGGTCCCCCTCCCCCATTTTTCAAATGGGGGAGGACCAGAAGGCTCCTTGTTCCTCACCCGCGCAGCGGGGGAGGGGGACCACCGAAGGTGGTGGAGGGGGCGGGGTTCGCAAGGCGCTTCAATTAAAACGGATACCGCTCTCATCCCTTGCCCATCCGCTCGTCCCTGAGCTGGGTGCGTCTCACCTTGCCGGCGTCGTCGCGGATGGCGCCTTCGACGAACTCGTAGGTGCGCGGCTGTTTGTAGGTCACCAGCAGCCCGCCGATATGTTCACGCAGCGCCGCTTCGCTGAGGCCCTCCCGGGGCTGGACGATGGCGTGGATGCGGCTTCCCAAATCCTCGTCGGGCAGGCCGATGACCGCGCTGGAGGCCACCAGCGGGTGTTCGTCGAGGGCCGCCTCGATCTCGGCTGGATAGACATTGGAGCCGCCCACCAGGATCATGTCGGCGCGCCGGTCGGCCAGGTAGAGATAGCCCTCGGCATCGAAGGAGCCGATGTCGCCAAGCGATTCCCAGCCGCCGGGCAAGGTGCGCGGCAGCGCGCCCCGGTATGAATATGACGGCGGCGCGCCTTCGGGGCGGCGCATGAATATCTCGCCGATTTCGCCGGGCGGCAGAGTGTTTCCCGCTTCATCGACGGCGCGCATCTCCCCCACCGTGACCTTGCCCACCGAGCCGCGATGCTCGAGCCACTCGGTCCCGGTGATGATGGTCACCGCCTGCGCCTCGGTGCCGGCGTAGAGCTCCATGATCACTTCGGGCCCCAGCCAGTCGATCCACGCCTCCTTCAGCCACGGCGGACAGGGCGCGGCGAGGTGCCAGACGGTCTTCAAGGTGGAAACGTCGTACTTGGCCCTGACCTCCGGCGGCAGGCGCCAGATGCGGCTCATCATGGTCGGCACCAGATAGATCCAGGTGCCGCCGTGGCGGTCGATGGCTTTGAGGGTCTCCTCGGCGTCGAAGCGCGGCAGGATGACCAGATGGGCGCCTTGGTTCAGGCCGCCGAAGGACGAGGTGAACGGGCCATTGTGATAGAGGGGCCCGGGCATGATCATGACGTCATCGCCGGTGGTGCGATAGGCGCCCGGTAGCACCGGGGTGAAAACGCCGGGGCCGCCGGAGAGGATCAGCTTGGGCCGCCCGGTCGAGCCTCCGGACGTGGGGGCCTTCCAGATCGGCGCGGTGCGATCCTCCAGCGGGCTGTCGTCTCCGGACAAGGCCAGGAGCGCGGGAACGTCATAGCGGGGTCGGTCGCTGGGGATCGATCGGCCGGCGATCAGGATCGGGGTTTGCGCCAAGTCCATGACCGCGTCGGCCTCGGCCGCCGGCAGCCGGTGGGAGATCGGCTGCGGCGTCGCCCCCAGTTTCCAGGCGCCGTAGCAGGCCTCGATGAAATCGACGCTGTTGGCCAAGCCAATGGTGACCAGATCGCCGAACTTCACCCCGGCCGCTTCCAGTCCGCGGGCGATCTGGTTGCTGCGTCGGTCGAGTTCCCGCCATGTCACCGTGCGGTCGTGGTCGGTGGCGGCCGGACGATCGGGACGCTGCGCGGCGAGCTGCGTCAGCCGAGCCCCGATCGAGATGGGTTCATCCACGCCGCGATCCCACCGGGTGCGATGACGACAGTCCGCCGTCGACGACGATGGCCTGGCCGTTGACGTAGGAGGAGTCGTCGCTGGCCAAAAAGAGGGCGGCGTGGGCGATCTCGTCGGGCTGGCCGCCGCGCTTGAGCGGGTTGAGCTGGCCGATCTTGTCGTCGGTTCCGCGCTCGCGGGCGGACTTGTAGATCGGAGCGGTCATGCCCGTCTCGATCAGGCCCGGGCAGATGGCGTTGACCCGTACCCCCGAGCCGTAGAGGACGTTGGCGCTGGTCTGGACCAGATTGATCACCCCGGCCTTGCTGGCGCTGTAGGGGATGCCGCCGGCGCCCGAGCGCAAGCCAGCCACCGAGGCGGTGCAGATGATCGAGCCCTTGCCGGCGGCGCGCATGATCGGACTGGCGTGCTTGATGGCCAGGAACGGGCCGATGAGGTTGATGCGAAGAACCTCCATCCAGAACTCCGGCGAGACCTCCTCCATGGGGGTCCAGCCGCCGCTCACCCCGGCGTTGGCGTAGATGGCGTCCAGGCCGCCGAACTTTGAAACCGCCAGACCGATGGCCTTCTTGACGTCCGCCTCGTCGCCGGCGTCTCCGGTCACGGCCACGGCGGCGCCGCCGGCCTCGCCGATCATCGCCGCGGTCTCGTTCACCGCCTCGGCGCGGTCAAAGCAGATGACGCTCGCCCCTTCCTTGGCGAACAGGCGCGCGCTGGCGCGGCCGATGCCGCTGGCCGCCCCGGTCACCACCGCGACGCGGCCTTCCAGGCGTCCCACGGCCTAGCTCGCCGCCGCCGGCGCGGGATTGGCGGGCAGGGGCAGGCGGGCGAGCGGGAAAAACTGCTCGCTCATCTTGGGCAGGGCTTCGGAGAGGATCGTCTGGATGGTCCAGCCCTCCGGCTTGGCCAGCGTCTCGATCGG
>PMOM01000276.1:5823-6010 GCA_003161535.1 Caulobacteraceae bacterium
CGCTCGGCCATCTGGGCGCGGCGGGCGGCCGCGGCTTCGTCGCGCACCGGCACCGACTGGGTCATGCGGGTCCAGGCCACCGGCGCCAGACAGTTGCAGCGCACGTTCTTGGTCGCTCCCTCCATGGCGATGATCCGCGAGAGGCCGGCGATGCCCATCTTGGCGGCGCCGTAGTTGGTCTGGCCGA
>PMOM01000098.1:0-1782 GCA_003161535.1 Caulobacteraceae bacterium
ATCAGCGCGGTGCAGCCGTCGATGGTCTGATCGTCCGTGGCCGTGTCGCTAGAGCACCAGTCGCGCTGCTGCGGCGTCTGCGCCCATGCGGGCGCCGCGACGAGCGCCAAGGCCAGTCCGATCAGAAGTCCGCGCATGACTTTTTCCCCGCCTTGGAGCGCATCGAAGCTCCGGCCGCTCGCGCGCGGCTTTTGGAACATTACGCCTCTTTCGCGGGGGCGCCCATGGCCGCGCCCTAGCCGCTGATGTACTGGCCGCCGTTGACGCTCAGGGTGGCGCCGGTGATGAAGCCGGCGTCCTCGGCGGCGAGGAAGGCGACGCAGCGGGCGATCTCGTCGGCCATGCCAAGGCGCCCCACCGGGATGCCGGCGATGATCTTGTCGAGCACATCCTTGGGCACGGCCATGACCATTTCGGTATCGACATAGCCTGGGGCGATGGTGTTGACGGTGATGCCCTTCTTGGCGTTTTCCTGGGCCAAGGCCTTGGAAAAGCCGATCATGCCCGCCTTGGCGGCCGAATAGTTGGTCTGGCCCATCTGGCCCTTCTGGCCGTTGATCGAGCTGATGTTGATGATCCGGCCATAGCCGCGCGCGCGCATCCCCTCGATGACATTGCGGGTCATGTTGAAGATGGAGGCGAGGTTGACGTGGATGACCTCGGTCCACTGCTGCTCGGTCATCTTGTGCAGCACCGCGTCGCGGGTGATGCCGGCGTTGTTGACCAGCACGTCGATGGGGCCGAACTCCGCCTCCACCTTGGCCACGGCGGCAGCGCAGTCGGCGAAGCTGGAGACGTTGCCCTTGACCACGAATACGCCCAGCTCGCTGGCGGTGGCCTGGGCGGCGACCTCATTGCCGGCGTAGCCGGCCGCCACCGTATAGCCGGCCGCCTTGAGCCGGGCGCTGATCGCCCGGCCGATGCCCCGGGTTCCCCCGGTGACGAACGCCACCCTGCTCATCTCGTCTTCCTCCGCTGTTCTTTCTCTGCCCGATGGCTGAGGGAACGCCAACATCGCGCCCTCTTGCGCGAGACTAAGGGGGCGGCGACCGGCCTCCGAAGAGCCCCCTTCCCGGCCTTCGGCCGGACTTCCCCCAGCCATCGGGCAGAGAAGTGGCTCTAAACCGCCTCGACGCACATGGCCACGCCCATGCCGCCGCCGACGCACAGGGTGGCCAGGCCCTTCTTGGCGCCCGAGCGCTTCATCTCGTGCAGCAGGGTGGTGAGGATGCGCGCGCCCGAGGCGCCGATGGGATGGCCGATGGCGATGGCCCCGCCGTTGACGTTGACCTTGGCCGGATCGAGACCCAGCTCCCGGACCACCGAGATCGATTGGGCGGCGAAGGCCTCGTTGGATTCGATCAGATCCAGATCGGCGATTTTCCAGCCGGCCTTTTCCAGGGCCTTGCGGCTGGCCGGGATCGGGCCCGTGCCCATGATCTGCGGATCGACCCCGGCGTGAGCCCAGGAGGCGACGCGGGCCAGGGGCTTGAGACCGCGCCTGGCGGCTTCCTTGGCGGTCATCAGCACCACGGCGGCGGCCCCGTCGTTGAGGCCCGAGGCGTTGGCGGCGGTGACCGAGCCTTCCTTGGCGAAGGCGGGCTTAAGGCCGCTGATCCCTTCATAGGTGGTGCCGGGGCGGATGAATTCGTCCTGGTCGACGATGGTGTCGCCCTTGCGCCCCTTGACGATGACCGGGGCGATCTCGCCGGCGAATTTGCCGCCTTTCTGGGCGGCCTCGGCCTTGTTCTGGGAAGCCACGGCGAAGCGGTCCTGGTCCTC